>NZ_JBHYJH010000013.1:0-90939 GCF_042740445.1 Streptomyces sp. NPDC059003
GGCCTGGAGGCCCGCCCGCGCACACCAAAAGCCCCCTAGCTCTCCTGCACAGCGGCCGTGCGAGCCGCCCGCTGCTCCCGCAGCCAGAGGGTGCGGCTGACGCCCGGGGAGCGTTAGCGCTCCCCGGGCGTCAGCCCGACTTCGATGGCGTGGGCAGGCGTGTGCACCCATGTGCACCCATGTGTTGCGGCCCGGCCTGCAGCGGTGTCGATGGGCGCTGACCTGGTGGTGGCCTGCCTTTGCGTCAGGCCACCACCAGGCAGGGCTACTGCGGGTCGTCGGACGTGAGCTGGCGCAGCAGCTCCTCCTTCTCCCGCGGCGTCAGTTCGGGGGCGCGGGACGGCAGGGTGTTCACATCGACGAACACCGGCTTGTACCCGGGCTCCGGCGACAGCGCGGCCGCGTGCCGCAGCCAGCCCAGCGAGGAGGGGAGCGGGTCCATGTCGATTGCCAGGACCCGGTCCGCGCCTTGCTGCCCGCCGAGTAGGCGGGCCAGCTGAGAGATGACCGTCTTGTCCTCGCCGCCGCGCTCCAGCCGCCGCTCCAAGTTCAGGCGTTCGTCCCTCTGCGCCCGCATGGCCGCGACGGTCCGCTCCTTGTCCCGCAGGGCCCGCAGCCTCTCCGCTGCCTGGTGCGTCTCCATCATCAGGTCGAGCAGATCGTCCGGCGGCACCTGGTGCTTCTGCTCGTCGCCCGCGTCCTGCTCGCCAGGCACGGCTGTCAGGTCGGGCCGGGAGTGGCCCTTGGCGAGCTCCCGCACAGCCTGGTCGCGGCCGACATGGTCGAGCTTGGCGGGCAGCTGGCCGGCGGCGGCCGCGGCCCTCACGCGCTGCAGGGCCTTCTGGTAGCCGCAGCCGGTCAGGCGGTTCAGCGCACGGGCGACCCGCTCCTGGTTGGTGGTGTTGCTGGAGGACATCCTTCTCCTTCGTCACACCCTGACGCCTGCTGTTCGTCCCACCACGAGCATGGCCAGGGTGCACGGCTTGAAAAAGGGCACCAGTCGTCGCTCGCCCCCGCGCGGCAGCACGGTTCACCGGTGCTTCGAGGGTGGGCCCGGGCCGGCACGCACAAACGAGGTGCGCCGCGCCGAGCTTACCAGCCGGCACCTACAACTCAGCGATCAGCCCGCATCCGCTCGTGACTCGGTCGCGGGCGTCCTGTGCAGGCGGGCTCTCGTGCTGGAGCGGCCAGCAGGGGTCGGGGCAGCGCGCCGCCGGGCAGTTCGTGTTCGCTGTCGCGAACTGCGTCCCGCCACCGCGCTCAGGCCGCATTGCTGCCCTTGCTACCCACGGCAGTCACCTCTGTGCCCGTGCCCGCATCCCGCGCCGCGAGTCCACCGCGGCCTGAGCACGGACGCAAAGGGACCGCGCCGTGCCGTCCCTGGAGCCTGCCTCCCGTCGCGGCGAGAACCGCGGCGGCCGCCGCAGCGGCCAGGAGACAGACCGCGTAACTCCCACCGGCCATGCCTGCGACCGCGGAGCCCAGTGCCAGACCGGCGTTGACCGCCGCAATCAGCCAGCCGAAGGCTTCTGCCCCCGTTCCCGGCGGAGCAGCCGCGTTCAAAAGCAGGCAGCCGACGCACAGCATCGTGGTGAAGCACACCCCAGGCAGTGTCACCAACAACGCCGCCAACCCGGGCGTGGGAAGGGCCAGCATCGGCAGCCACGCCACCGCGCCACCAACGGCGAGCAGCCGCAGGTGCTGCACCGGGGCACCCCACCACCCCCGCGCCCCGTACAGCAGCCCGCCCACCAGCCCGCCCAGCGAGAACAGGGTGGGCAGTGCACCCCGCAGCCACAGGGCCCCGCTGTGCTGGGCATGCGCGAGGGCGCAGACCCGCAGCGCCCCCACAGCAGTGCCCGCGCAGACCATCGTGACCAACAACCCCTGCACCGCCGGTGACGCCAGAGGCCCGAGCCACCGTCCTCTGCCCCCGGTGCAGGCAGGCACCCACACGCGCGCCGGTCGCGAGCATCCGAGGGAGAAGGCACCACCCAATCCCAGAAGGGCCGTGCCTCCCAGCGCTGCCTGTGGTGACAGCGCTGCCAGTGCCCCGGCAAGCAGCGGGCCCACCACGTACACGGCCTCCTGGCTTCCGTTGTCCAGCGCGTAGGCCACGCGGAGATACGCGGCGCGGGCCGCCTGCGACCCGGGCAGCACCGTCGGCCACAGCACCCGCAGGCAGCCCTCGAGCGGGGGATTGAACAATCCCGCCGCGATCGTCCATGCCAGGGCCAGCGGCAGGCTCGCGGTGCCGAACCACGCGAGGGCGCCGAGACAAGCCGCCGCGCACACCGCACCTCCCAGCAGCGGGAGTACGAATCCGAACCGGTCAGCACACCTGCCCAGCACCGGCTGACCCACTGCGAACGCCACCAGATACGCGCCGGCAAGGCCTCCGCCAGCGGCCAGCGACCCCCTCTCCTGCGCGGCCGCCATCAGCACCGCGCTGGGGGCCATCGCGTTCGGTAGACGCCCAGTCAGCGTGCTGCCCAGCAGCCGCACGGTGTACCGAAGACGCAGCAACTCCCGGTAGCCCACTGCGGGTTCCAGCCCGACGACGGCTGAGGGCCCGGACTGAACGGGGGTGACGACCACATCTGGCTCCTACGCCGCACGGACACACCACACGGCCATCGCACGCCTGCCGCTGGGCAGTGACATTTGCGGCGCCAGCGCTACAGCGGCAAGGCCCGCCGGGAGAGCACGCCGACCACTCCCGCACCCCGGGAAGCCGCCGCGCGGCCTCCCGCTCCGCAGGACGCAGCGCCTCCCCGGGCGCCCTGGGCCGGTTCCGGCTGCGTGGGACGGTGGCGGACTTCCGGGGGCGAACAGCAAGCAGGCGAAGCGCTGAGATTCCGCCGTGCCGCCGCGAGCCGACGACAGGCCCGATCCGGCCAGTTGGTGGACGCCCGTCCGGTAACGATGATGGGCAACCTTCTTGCCGAGCAGGGCCGGGTGCCTGACGCTAAGGGCGATCTTCATTTGGTGGAGGGCGCTCCGTGACGTCGTTGACCGACTGGAAGGCCGACGGCATCGACGGCGTCCAGGTCCACCATCCCGAGCGGCAGCTCGCCGACGAGCTTGAGGATCTCGCCGATGCCTGCTGATCGGCCAGGCGGCCCCGAGCGGCGCGGATGTGGGCCGAGCGCCGTCATTGTTGATTGAGTGGAGGGGCAGGGATCGTGTCCGTTGAGGAGTCCTGGAAGAAGATCGAACGCTGGATAGCCCAGCATGCCCCCGAGGAAGCCCCCCTCCCGGGGCCCTGCACTCATGCAGACCTGGAACGCCTGCATGAACGCCTCGGCGTGCGGCTGCCTGAGGACGTCGCACGCTCATTGCTGCGGCACAACGGCTCCGGGCACACCGCCGTCACCCCACCGGGTTTCGTCCTGTACGACGTCGAGCAGATCGCGCGGGAACACGGCAATTCACCCGAGCGCAGGTTCGGGAGGGATCGATACGGGCCGTTCGACGGGAGTCTGATCGTGCCTGTCGGCGGGATGGGCGATACGAAGCTCGTGGTCAACACCAGGACAGGGGGCATGGGGCACTGGGGGAGCAGAATGCCGTATTACGGCCCGTTCGAGGACCCGCCGCCGCTGTGGCGATCCTCCTTCTGCAGTCTGCTGGACAACGCCGGGCACGCTCTGGCCTCACCACCGCCCTGGTTCACGCGCGATGATGGAAAATGGCAGGCCACGTGCGTGTGGCCGCACATCCCTGGACGGCTGATCTGGACCGACAACGTCCCGGGAGGCCTTGATGAGTGGGGCCCCAAAGGCGACGAGACACCCGTTGAGGAGTCCTGGGAGAACATCGAACGGTGGCTGGCCCAGCAGGCTCCCCAAGAGGATCCGTTGCCGGAACCGTGTACGCGGGCCGACCTGGAAAGCCTGTATGAGCGTATCGGGGTGCGGCTGCCGGACGACATCGAACGGTCGCTCCTGCGCCATGACGGCTCAGGGCGGACCGACATCATCCCGCCCGGGTTCGTGCTCTACGGGGTTGAGCAGATCGCTCAGGTGTACGCCGGCTCGCTTGAGTACCGGCTTGAGGACGACCTGTACGGCCGGTACGACAGCCGCCGGATCGTCCCCATCGGCGCGCTGAATGTGACCAAGCTCGTCGTCAACACACGCACGGGCCGCATCGGTGAATGGGACATCGAGGACGCCGGCTACCGCTGGTTCGAAGGACCGCTGTGGAGATGCCTCGCCAGCGTGCTGGAGCTGGTCGGCAACGCTCTAGTCTCACCGCCCCCGTGGATCGCGAGGACGTCCGGTGACGAGGAATGGGAGGCCACAGACGTGGATCTCGACTTCCCAGGAACCCTTGTCTGGACAGACGGGGATGAGTAGTCCACCCAGATCGTGTGGTGTGGGCCCCGCCCGCGGCGCCGGGCGGGACCCTGCGCCATGCTCGCATGGTGCAGCGGAAGCCGGTGCCATTCTTGGTGAGTACCAGAGCGGCAGCCTGCCCGAGTCGCCGCAACCAGTGGCCGGCTCTGCAGCCGCACGCTCAGACTGTCTGCCGCTCGATTCCGGCCTGCAGGCAGCCGCCGAGTCCACCGTGCGCCTCGAGCGTTCCTTCCGCACCCCGGCGCAGAGCCGCTGCCCAGGCCTTCGACTCCAGACACCACGGTGAGTCGGCCGGGGTCAGCGTCGTCGCCGCGGCGGTGTGCCCTGCGAACTCGAGGACGGTGGCCTCCCACTGCTGGCGCAGCGTGGCGTCGGCTGGGTCTCAGTCGGTTCGCTCCTGCTGTCTCCTTGTTGGCGACACTCTTGTCCTGGCGTCCCACGAGGCCACGTTGGCACCGAGATGGTCTCGGTTTCCGACGCCTGGTCGTTGATCGAGCAGACCGTCCCGCGCGAGCAGCTCCCCGAGGCCATCGCCACGATCGCGACCTCCCCGACGCCGATGAGTCTCCGAAGGGGCAACACGGCGTCATAGGCTCGGCACATGAATGCGTCCTCGAACGCGGCCCGGTGGGATCAGGCACTGGAACGCGCCGCGCACATTGCTGCGGCGGACCACCCGCCGAGCCTGCGCACCGAGCAGCACTGGGACTACGTCGCCATACGCGGGCTCCTGGCCGTCGTCCTGCATGCACTCGCCGAGCACACCGGGTCGAGCCCTGCCACGGTGCCCCTTGACGCGCTCCAGGAACACTGCGAGCAAGGCCCTGAACACCTGCGTGCCCTCGCGGTTCCGCTCGTCGGTGAACGCCTGGCGCATGGACTCGACACCGACCCGGCAACCGTGGCCACTGCCGGAGACTCGATGGTGATCACGTGGCTCTGGCTCACGCGCACCTGGCCCCGACAGCCCAGCGATCAGTGGCCCACTCCCACCGCCACGCAGTACAACGGCATGACACGTGCCCTCGGCCACGGGCACCCCGGCGCGGCAATCGACATCCTGCCCTGCCGGGCCGCCGACGCCGTCAACGGGGCGCGGCTACCCGCTGCAAACCGAAGCTGCCCGGCATCGCGCTGCACGGGCCCTGGCGCGCCAGGATCCTGACCGGGCCGGTCGGCAAGGGCCGCCGCGAGGCCGGCCACCGCTCTCACGAGGCCGCGATCGGGCCTGGGCTCCGCCACCGGCGCCCTGCACGACAACCGCGGCGCTGAGAGCGCCCGCGCTCAGGACGAGATCCTCTCGGTCCTCTCTCTTGTCTGCCTACGGTCGGCTCGCGTACACCGGCCACCCACCGGGCGGACCCTCCCCGTTCGCTCATTTACGCAGGTCACCGGCGACCCAATCAGCAGCGATCCCCAGTAGCGTTCCACCGCTCCCGGTGAGCCCCTGGAGCACGTGGCCGCGCCCTTCGGTGCCGCACGGCAGCGCCCTTGCGCCTGCTGGAATCCGATCTCGCCAACTGGAGGTCCTGTGCAACCTCATCCTGCGTCCACCTACAGCCTGTATGCCGAACGCGACGGCATCGCCTACAGCTGGGACGGCATCGCCGACAACCTTCCCGACCTCGTCAGCACACGAGCTCAACTCGAGGAGATCCGACACGAACTCGACACCCTCAACACCGCTTCCGGGGCCAGCCTCACGTGCTACATCCACCTCCTGGAGCATCCAGACAGCCGCGGCGACTGCGGCTGTCTGGAAGACGCCCAGCCGGGCGATCAGTGCCGCATCCTGGACACCTTCGCCCCCGAACCCGGGGCGACCGCTGCGCAGGACCTGGCTGCCGCAGTCAGGTGGCTGACCGGCTACTGCCAGGACCACGGCATCACTGCGGAAAACCTCAGCAACGCCATCCACGGTGCAGCAGCCGCCCAGGAAGCAAGGGCGACCGACGCAGGGGCCGACGCACAGCTGGAGTACCTCCTGCGCCAGTTCGGCCAGCGCCAGACGATGGACCTGCTGACTGCCGCCCCAGCAACGGCGCAGGAGGACTAGAGCGCCGCACACCCAGGCAGGGCAGTGGCCACCGTGCAGACGGCGGTCACTGCCCTCGCGGAGCGGCCACACGCACCCAAACCGGCCGCGCACTGAACGTCTGCGACTGGGGAGGACGGTCCCTGCCAGTGCGCTCAACCGGCCGCGGCTGCGAAGTAGCAGGTCACAGGCTGGGCTCACCCTGGCGCCCAGGCCTACATTCCCCAAGCAGGCGGCCCTGGCCCCACGGGCCGGGGCCGCAAGCCCCCCGTCATGGAAACGGGCGGGCCATGTGGACACCGCGCTGCCCGCATGCCGACCGCCATGCGCAGACGCCAATGCATCCAGTTGATACAGCCACAGCAAGGAGCCCGGTATGACCACCGCTGACTTCGACGATGAACCCCCGCCTCAAGCCGTCCAGGAAGCGGCCCCTGGTGAGCTGGTGGTGACTCCGCAACTGCGGCAGAGCATCCCCCAGTTCGATGTGTGGCTCAACCGCGCACACATCGGCGTGATCTTCGATGAGACGGCGGCAGGACTGCGCCGCCGCCCCTTCGCCGCCTGGTCGCTGAAGGCTGGCCTGCGCAACGGCATCGTCGGCTTCTACAACTCCCTGCAGGAGGCAGCAGATGCGATCGACGCACTGCACCCCCGCTCGGGAGAAGACCTCGCCCGCGCCCTGGGGATCTCGCTGGCCGAGGTCCTCGATGCCGCAGATGAGTTGGCGACGCGGTGGCAGGCCAAAGGGCCTCACGCGGTGTACCTGGCGCCCGTGACCGACGACGACGCCGAACTGACCGGCCAGGCCGCACTGGCCCTGCGCAAACAGCACGAGAAGGCACAGGCCTCACAGTCGCCGCAGTGGCGCACCCTGAAGGGGATGAAGCTTCCCTTCCAGATCCTTGGCGAGGAGACCGAGCGCGGCTTTCGCCCGGCGAATGACCGCACCCGGCCCACGGGCCAGCCCCTGACCATCATCGCCCTGCGCACGGAGCACAGCCTCCGCTACGGAAAGGACGCCAGCGGACGGGAGATACCCCTCTACGGCGTGGCCTCGAAGTACTGGGTGATCCCGTGACCGTCGGCTGAGCCCTTGCTCCTCCGCCTGCGGGCGGAGGAGCGCACCTTGCCCGAAGGAGTCCGGCTGAGCCGCTGGTCCAGCAGCGCCACACCAGGATCAACCTGGGCGCAGGCGCAGGCGCAGGACCGGTCACTGCCCCGGCCGCCATGACAGTGACCGCGAGCCTTCCGGTCAGACCGCACATCACTGTTCATGAGTTCAGCAGACAGAAACCGTGTCCTCCAGCGAGAAGTACGGGCCCAGGCTATAGGGTGTCGGCCCTTGTCGTACTCGGCCGACTCCCGGCCAGCAGCCCACCTGTGCACGCACCCCTTGGCCTTCGAGCTGCCGCTGGAGCACGTCACATGCCCACGCACCGCCAACGGCCCCGCAGCTGCCGCATTTTGGCTGCTCACCGATCCGTCGCCGGAAGCTGCCGGGCCATAGCTTCCACGGTGTCCTCAACGGCGGAGCACCCCAGCAGGAGCCCGCCCCACCTTCTTGCGCACGTGTGGAGGCCACCACCATGACTGAACCTGAGCAGCTGCCGAGCCTGGACGGGCACACCGTCAACATCCGCCGGGAGGGCCCCCGCGTCGTCGTTGAGCTCCGGGCCGACGACGCGCCCCAGCCCCTCTATCACTTCTGGACCTACCACAACGGGCGAGAAGCCACACAGGCCATCGCCACAGAAATGATCAGGGTGCGACGCGCAGCGCTTGGTGAAGCCAGCGCCCTGCAAGCCCTCAACGAGGAAACCCGCTACGAAGTCCGCCAGACCGGCCACGACGCCATCACGATGACCGGGGCGCCAGCCCGCCAACTCCTTGACCAGGCCCGTCGGGAGGCCGGACCCGAGCTGCTGTGGGCAGGCGCTTCCCCGCGGCTGAGCCTGCACCACAGCGGGGCCTTCTGGCATGCGGAGATCCCCGCCTACACATCCAGCGGACTCAGAGACCGACTCAGGACCCGCAGCATCAGCATCTGCCCGCTCGTGGTGGCCTGGGCACAACAGATCATTGCCGAGGCCATACCCGACACCATCCTCGCGCCCGTGGCCCGACCCGATTCCAGGGCGTCCGCCGCCTGGGTCCGGCCGGTCGCGGACCACGACAACCAAGTGATCGTCTCCCGCGTCAGCTCGGGACTGCACCGCCGCCCGGCCCACTCGCCCGAAGGCAAACGCTGGGATGCATGGATGCACGCCTACCAGGACGCGCTCACCACCAACGGCTGGACAGTGGTGAACAGAGCCACCGACGGCTGGACCTTCGCGCACCCCACCCTGCACTGACACCGACACACCCACGCCCCATCCGCACCGGCCCTCGCCCCGTGTGACCGCACCCGGCGAGGGCCGCCGCACCACCTTGGCCGTTCGCGAATCCCAGCGCGGGGCTGCCCACCACACCACTGCGCACGCCTGCTCCGCGCGACCACACCCCAGGCGACAACCGCAGGGCCCCCTGCCGCGCCCACCCCAGAGCCATTCCCTCAAAGCCTGCGCGAATTCGCAGGTCAGCGGCGTCCCGCGGACAGCCGATAACACCTAGCGTCCTACCGCGACACCGGCCCCGCTGCTCTCCAGCCGACGAAGGGCCGCTCTGCCAGCCCCGGGCACCGAGCCAGCCCAGCACGGAACCAAGGGCACTCCCGGCTACCGCGCCACAAGCCCCGGGCACCACCTACCCCGACGAAATGAGGCATCCCAGCATGCGTTCTACCGCCCCCGATTCCCGAGCCGAACGAGTGACCCGCATCTGCCTGATCCACGCAGTGGGCCACGAGACGGCGGCCCTCCTCCTGGAGAAGTCCACCGCCGTCGATGCCATCGAGGCACTGCGCAAGCGCGCCGCCCACGGCGGGACCAGCCAGCAGACGTACACATCCATCATCAACCACCGCGACTTCATCCTGAACGGTGCCGAAGCAGAAGGAGCCCGGTTTCTCCTGCCCGGCGATGCCGAGTGGCCCGAAGCCCTCAATGCCCTTGACCCCACAACCCCGCTGGGCCTGCTGGTGAGGGGCAAGCCCTCACTCGCCGAGGCGACCGCCCGCTCAGTCGCCATCACCGGCACCAACGCTCCGACCCAATACGGCACGGACGTCGCCGAGACCCTCGCCTACGAACTCGCCGACATGACGTATAGCGTCATCACTGCACTCATCAGCTGCGGCATCAGCCACGCCGCACTGCTCAGCGCAGCGCACGGCGGGACGGCACAGGCGGTGCCGGTCGCCGTGTGCTCCGCAGGCCTCCACACCGGCCGCGGCGCCCGGGAACAGTCCGACCACATCGTCGCCGAGGGCGGACTCGTCGTCAGCATGTACGCCCAGGGCGTGCCCACCAGCATCACCCGTCAGCAGCAGCGCCAAGAACTGATGGCGCACCTGAGCCTGGGCACCGTCATCGTCGAGGACTGCGCTGTGAACAAGCGGGCCGCGGCAGCAGAGGCCGCAGGACGTCCGGTGTTCGCCGTGCCCGGGCCCATCGACTCACCCCAGTCCAATGCGGTGAACAGGCTGATCCGCGACCGCCGGGCCTACGCCATCACCGAGGCCCGGGACATCGACCAGGTCCTCACCCACCTGCGTGAAGACTCCGACACCGCCAGCCAGCCCACGGCTGGCCCCGCAACCCGTACGGGCGACGTCTGACCCAGCAGCCGCTCCCCGGCCGGGGCTCTGCACGCACCGGCCGGGGGGCGGCCACCCCACTGCATTCCCCTCGTCTCTTCCCTGCCATCACACACGCGCCCCGGAGGACCTCTATGCCCACCTCAGCCCTGACCGACTTCCACATCCGCGATGCGGCCACCGCACTGCGCGCAGCCTCGCTCCCCGTCCTCGACAAGACCAGCACCGGGGACGGCGTCCGAGTGTGCCGCGCGCGGCACTTCGCCGACCGTGTGCGGGTCGTACCCGTTATCAACGGCAACGAACGCCTCCCCCGGGCGATACACCAGTTGAACGACGTCCGCGCCGAATGGGTCCGCCTCATGGCAGCCGCCCGAAAGGCACTGAACGCCGCCGGATGGGAGAGCCGCGGCGAGACGGAACTGGGCGGCGAGTTCCTCGCCCACACCCCCGCCGTACGCCGCGCCCGTCAGGTACTGCACGCCGCACAGGTTCCGCTGCTGCCCAAAGGAATGCAGGACGGCCAGGGCGCCCTGGTGTTCGCCGCCGACGGCGATCCCCGCAGCGTGCGCATCATCGTCCACGCGGCAGGCCACCGGCACCAGCCCTACCCCGGGCAACGGGAGAACGCCGCCCAATGGCGCGCACTGATGACACGGTGCATCGCCGCCATGGAAAAGGCAGGCTGGCTGCGGGAGCACTCACCGCTCCACGACGCCGCACCGTTCCAGGCACCCCACGACCTCGACCTGCCAGAACTCCCCGCCCCCGCCCTGGGGTGTGACCCAGAAGCCGACGACTTCGTCCACCAGGTCGCAGGCCTCCTGCGCCACGGCGGATACGCACCGCTGGCGGCGGCCAGCGGGGAGGACACCGCGTGGGGATTCTGCGTGACTGCCTCACCCCTCGAACCCGACCACGTGATGGTGATCCACAGCCACAACCGGCAGGCCCCCCTGCATGCGCCCTACGAGCCCCGTGACCTCCCCGTTGTCCAAGCAGTACTCAACGCCTACGAGCACACGCTGAGCACCAGCGGCCTCACCGTCGCCAACGACGACCCGCAGCGCACGGTGGTGTGGGTGCGCCGTCCCGAGCGCAGCACCCGAGCCCGCATCGTCCTCGCCGACGACTGCGGATTCGCCTGGGTACCCGAACTCGCAGACACCTACCGGCTAGAGACCCGGCTGCACCCAGACCAGCCGTGGGCACCGCAAGGCCAGCAGAGCCGCAACCGCGCGCTGCGGGACATCGAAACACTGCTGCGCCGGGGCCTAGCGACAGCCGAGGCCGAAGGCCTCACCCTCTACGTCACCGCCACGGAGCGCACCGACTTTGCACCGTACTCGCGATACGTGCCGCTCAACGCATGACCCAGCCGTGGGGGGGGGGCCCCACCCCCCCCCCCCCGCCACGTGGCGACCGGCACCCTCGTCACCCTCATCCTCGGCGGCCTCACCGCCATGCCCCCGCTGTCCATGGACATGTACCTCCCGGCCCTGCCGGAGGTCACGGACGCGCTGCACGCCCCGGCCGCCACCATCCAGCTCACCCTCACGGCCTGCCTCCTCGGCATGGCCCTCGGCCAGCTGGTGGTCGGCCCGATGAGCGACAAGTGGGGCCGGCGCAGGCCCCTGCTCATCGGCCTCCTCGTGTACGTCCTCGCGACAGCGATCTGCGCGTTCGCGCCCACCGCGGCGCTCCTCGTCGCCTTCCGCCTGGTCCAGGGCCTGGCGGGCGCGGCCGCGATCGTGATCGCGCGGGCGGTGGTCAGGGACCTCTACGACGGCGTGGAGATGGCCCGGTTCTTCTCCACGCTGATGCTGATCTCGGGCGTGGCCCCGATCGTGGCGCCCCTCATCGGCGGCCAGGTCCTGCGCCTCACGGACTGGCGCGGCATCTTCGTCGTCCTGACGGTCATCGGCGTGGCGCTGACGCTCCTCGTGTGGCGCCGCCTGCCGGAGACGCTCGCGCCCGGTGACCGGCACGGCGGCGGGGTCGGCGAGGCCCTGCGGACCATGCGGGGGCTGCTCGCGGACCGCGTGTTCACGGGCTACATGGTGGCGGGCGGCTTTGCGTTCGCCGCGCTGTTCGCGTACATCTCGGCGTCGCCGTTCGTCATCCAGGAGATCTACGGCGCGTCCCCGCAGACCTTCAGCCTCCTGTTCGGCGTGAACTCCGTCGGCCTGATCGTCGTCGGCCAGATCAACGGCAAGCTGCTCGTCGGCCGGGTCAGCCTCGACAAGGCGCTCGCCTTCGGCCTGACCGTCATCACCGTCGCCGCGACCGCGCTGCTCCTGATGACGACCGGTGTCTTCGGCGACGTCGGGCTCGCGCCGATCGCCGTCGGCCTGTTCGTCCTGATGTCGGCGATGGGCCTCGCCATGCCCAACACCAACGCCCTCGCCCTGATGCGCACCAAGCACGCCGCGGGCTCCGCGTCCGCGCTGCTCGGCACCTCGTCCTTCCTGATCGGCGCGGTCGCCTCGCCGCTCGTCGGCGTCGCGGGCGAGAGGACGGCCGTGCCGATGGCCGTCGTCCAGCTGGCGTGCGCGCTGGCGGCCGTCGGCTGCTTCGTGGGACTGTGCCGCCCGTGGCAGCACACGACCCACGAGCCCCGGACGGTCAAGGACCGGGAGACGGACCGCTGACCGCGCCCCGGGTCCTGCGCCCGGGCACCGCGGACCGCGCCGGACTCGACGCCGACGGGATGCGTCGCCTCGTACGCGACGTGAAGGACCTGACGCGCGGGCCGCGGCCGTGGTGCGCGGGCGCCGTCGTGCTCGCGGGCCGCGGGCCGGTCATCGCGGTGGAGGAGGCGGCGGGCTGGGCGGTGCGGTACGCCGCGTACGACGAGCGCGCCGACGCCGGCGTCGAGCTGCCGCCGGAGCGGCGCGTGCCCATGACCGTCGACACGCCCTTCGACCTGGCCTCGCTCACCAAGCTGTTCACGACCGTCGCGGCCGTGCAGCAGCTGGAGCGCGGCGCGATCGGGCTCGACCGGCCGCTCGCGCGGTACCTGCCCGAGTTCACGGCCGCCGCCCGGCACGGCATCACCGTGCGGCAGCTGCTCACCCACACCTCGGGCCTGCGGCCCGAACTGCCCCTGTACTCCCTGCCCGACGCCCCGTCCCGGCTGCGCGCCCTGCGCGCCGAGGCGCCGTCCCACGAGCAGGGCGCCCACCTCTACTCCGACCTGAACCTGCTCCTCCTCCAGCACGTCCTGGAGCGCGTCACCCGCCGCCCCCTCGACGCCCTCGTGCGCGACGGCATCACCCGGCCGCTCGGCATGACCGCCACCCGGTTCGGCCCCTGCCCCGGCGCCGCCGCCACCGAGGACCAGCGCACGCCCTGGGCCAAGGCCGACCGGGGCATGCTGCGCGGCGAGGTCCACGACGAGAACGCGTGGGCCCTCGGGGGCGTGGCGGGCCACGCCGGGCTGTTCTCCACGGCGCGGGATCTCGCCGTGTTCTGCCGGGCGCTGCTGTGCGGCGGTGCGTACGGGGCGGCGCGCGTTCTGGGGCCCGCGTACGTCGACCTCATGCTGGCCGCGCCGGGGCTCGGCTTCGCCGTCGACCAGGAGTGGTTCATGGGGGCGCTCGCGGGGCGCGGGGCCGCCGGGCACACCGGCTTCACCGGCACGTCCCTGGTCCTCGACCCCGCCTCGGACGCCTTCCTGATCCTTTTGGCCAACACGGTCCACCCCCGACGGCGCCCCGCGTCCAACGCACCCCGCGCCGAGGCGGCCACGACCCTGGCCCACGCGGTGCGCCCCTGAATCTTGCCGGAAGATCCAGCCCGTCCGGCGTTTGAGGACGAGGCGCGCAGCGCCGGATGGAAGGGGGCCTGGGGGCGGAGCCCCCAGTTCGGGAAGGGGCGGGGTGGGGGAGTCTAAAATCGCCAGGTGCACGACCACCTTTCCCCCGCAGACACCCTCCGCACCGCCCTCGCCGGCCTCCTGGAGGACCTCCCCCCACGGGCCGCCGCCCAGGCGGTGGAGCGGCTGATCGCCAACTACAGGGGAACCACCCCGACCACGGCCCCCGTCCTACGGGACCGCGCCGACGTCACCGCCTACGCGGCCTACCGCATGCCCGCCACCTTCGAGGCGGTCCACTCCGCCCTGCGCGCGTTCGCCGAGACGACCCCGCAGGGGTGGGCGCCGACCGGCCACACGGACGTCGGCGGCGGCACGGGTGCCGCGACCTGGGCGGTGAACGCCACCTGGCCGGGCGAGCGCCCCGTCACGGTGCTCGACTGGGCGGAGCCCGCCCTCACCCTGGGCCGCGAACTGGCCGCCGCCAACGGCGAGTTGGCCTCGTCCCAGTGGCAGCGCGCCCGCATCGGCGCCACCCTCACCCTCGCACCCACCGCCCTCGTCACCATCTCGTACGTCCTCGGCGAGCTCACGGACGACGACCGCGCGTCGGTCGTGGACGCCGCGGCCCGCGCCGCCACCGACGCCGTCGTCGTGATCGAGCCGGGCACCCCGGACGGCTACGCCCGGATCATCGAGGCCCGCGACCGCCTGGTCGCGGCCGGGTTCGAGGTCGCCGCGCCCTGCCCGCACAGCGCCGCCTGCCCGATCGTGCCGGGCACGGACTGGTGCCACTTCTCGGCCCGGGTGAGCCGCTCCTCGCTGCACCGCAAGGTCAAGGGCGGCTCGTTGGCGTACGAGGACGAGAAGTTCAGCTACGTCGCGGCGGTCCGGGGCGACGGCGGCGCGGCCGAAGGGCTCGAACCCGCCGCGCGCCGCGTCGTCCGCAAGCCGCAGATCCGCAAGGGGCAGGTCCTCCTCGAACTGTGCGACGCGGACGGCGTCCTGCGCGGGCAGACGGTGACCAAGCGCCACGGCCAGCGCTACCGGGAGGCCCGCGACGTGGAGTGGGGCGACGCCTGGCCCGCCGACGAGGCGTGACCGGCCCCCGTCCCGTTGTACGGGACACGGCCGCACGTACAGCTGCCGCATGCAAAAGTGCGGGCGGCGCACGGCCACCCGCACCCATGGTCGGCGGAAGGGACTAGCCCTCGCGCAGCTCCTGCGTGCAGCACTTCACGCTGCCGCCGCCCTTGAGCAGCTCGCTCAGGTCCATGCCGATCGGCTCGTAGCCGCGCTCGCGCAGCGGCTCGAACAGACCGGTCGCGGCCTGCGGGAGCAGCACGTGCAGACCGTCGGACACCGCGTTGAGGCCGAGCGCCTGAGCGTCCGCCTCCTCGGCGATCAGCGCGTCGGGGAACAGCCGCTTCAGCACGGCCTGGCTGCCCGGCGAGAACGCGCCCGGGTAGTACATGACGTCGTCCGTCGTGTCGTCCAGGACCGCGAGGGCGGTGTCCAGGTGGTAGTAGCGCGGGTTGATCAGGTCGAGCCCGATCACGGGACGGCCGAAGACCTCCTGGGCCTCGCCGTGGGACAGCGGGCTGGCGCGGAAGCCGCGGCCCGCGAGGACGTACGAGGACGTGACGGCGAAGTCGCCCTCGCCCTCGTTGATGTGGGTCGGCTCGTGGACGTGCGCGAAGCCGTTGGCGCGGAACCACTCCAGGTGCGCCGCGGCCTCGGCCTGGCGCTCGGGGTGGGCGAAGCTCGCGCCGAGGACCCGGCCGTCGACGACGGTGGCGCCGTTGGCCGCGTAGACCATGTCCGGCAGGTCGGGGTGGGGTGTGAGCTCCTCGACGGTGTGGCCGAGCGAGCGGTAGCGGTCGCGCAGGTCTTCCCACTGGGCGACGGCGAGGGGGACGTCCACGGGTTTCGCGGGGTCCATCCACGGGTTGATGGAGTACGTGACCTTGAAGTGCGCGGGTGGGCACATCAGGTAGCGCCGGGGTGTGGCGCGCCGGGCAACTCGGTGCAATGAAGGCTCCTCACGAACCGCAGGGGCTGTTGCTGCCCATGGTGCGGTCTGAGGAGCCTTCGCGCAGTGATCTGCGCCCCTTGCACAGTGTCGCGCGCGGGATTTTCTTCATGAACCTGCGAAATGGGCCGTCGACACCGCTGTCATGCGGCTGTCGACACGGCTGTCCGCAGGGGCTGTTGGTACGTGCCGCCGACACGGGCCCTCGTTACGAGCCGTCGTTCGCCGACCGGCCCTCCTGCAGCCTGCGCAGCAGTTCTCGCTTCTGCTCCTGCGGGCTGAGCCCGCCGCCGACGCGCCCCGCGCCCCGGCCGCCGCGCAGGGCCTTGCGGGAGAGGTTGCTGCGCGTACCGCCCACGCCGAGCATTCCGGATCCGCCTCGCGCCATGTCCGCACCTCCGTATCCGCGTCCCCGTCCGGGGGCGCCTCGATTTCTTACGAGACGTATCGTCTCGTCGATGCCCTCGACTGTAGACGAGACGGGGCGTCTTGTCGAGGGAATTGCGGCGGCCTCGGCGCTAGGTGAGACGGAGCGTCTCGTGGCGCTGCTACATTCGACGGCATGGCTCAGAAAACCGCCCCTGACTCCACGCGCCGCAGCGAGCGCTCGCGCCGCGCGATCTACGACGCCGCTCTCGCCCTGGTCGGCGAGGTCGGCTACGGCAAGATGACCATCGAGGCGATCGCCGCCCGCGCCGGCGTCGGCAAGCAGACCATCTACCGGTGGTGGTCCTCCAAGAGCGCGGTCCTCCTCGACGCCTTCCTCGACCTCGCCGAGCAGGCCAGCGCCCAGCTCAGCGAGCAGGCTGGGCTCGCCGAGCCGCAGCAGGACATCCCCGACACCGGGGACCTGGAGGCCGACCTCAAGTTCGTCCTGCGCGCCACCGTCGACGAGATGACCGACCCCAAGTTCGACGCGCCGGCCCGCGCCCTGGCCGCCGAGGGCGTCGTCAACGAGGCCCTCGGCGCCGAATTCGTCGAGAAGCTGCTCGAACCGCAGCTCCAGCTCTACGTGAAGCGGCTGCGCGCCAGCCAGGACCGCGGCGAGATCGCGGCCCACATCGACCCGCGCGTCGCCCTCGAACTGTGGACCGGACCCCTCGCCCAGCGCTGGCTGCAGCGCACGGGCCCGCTCACCCACGAGTACGCCGACAAGCTGGTCGAGTACGCCCTGTACGGCATCACGCCCCGCTGACCGGGCCGCCCCTGCCGCCGCGCCCTCCCTTGCCGTGCGCGGCGCCCCTGATCGGCGTACGCGAGAGCAGCCCGGGCGCGTCCGTGATGACGCCGTTGCAGCCGAGCCGCAGGACGCGGTCGCGCTGTCGCGGCGTGGTCACGGTGTGCGCCCACACGCGCGGGACGCCCGAGTTGACCGCCCGCATCAGGTCCCGGTCGCGCGCCTTGTAGTCCACGTCCAGGACGTCGACGAACCGCGCCCAGCGCTCCGGGCGGTCGTGGCGCATCTGGTTCCGCGAGCGCCACAGCTGGGAGAGCAGGCCGATGTGGTGCGCGCGCTCGGCCACCCACGGCTTGTTGGAGTTCACGAACACCGAGCGGGCCAGGCCCCGCGCGTGGATCATCGCGCCCAGCTTCGTCACGCTCTCCGGGTCCTTCGCCTCCAGCATCAGCATGACCCGGCCGCCGAACCGGTCGAGCACCTCCGCCACCGTCGGCGGCCGCTCCGCCCGCCAGCGCCCCGGCACGTGCCGCGGCGGCCGCAGGCGCACGCCCTGCCAGTCGCCGCCGGACAGCCTGCGCACCGGGCCCGCGCTGTACGTCGTGCGGTCCAGGGTCGCGTCGTGCATCACCACCATCGTGCCGTCGCGCAGTATCCGCGTATCGAAGTCGATGACCTGCGCCGTGCCCCGCTCGAACGCGGCCATCAGGCCGGTCATGCTGTTCTCGGGCACTTCGAGGGCGCCGCCGCGGTGCGCCGTGTAGACGACCGGCGGCAGCGCGTCGACGGTGAGCGGGCCGCCACCCCACTCCAGCGGGGTCAGGAAGGCGGTCGGCCCGGTGAGGGCCAGGGCGGCGACTCCTGACAGCACAGTCCGTGTGACCATGGCGACCACCGTAGGAGCGAAAATCCCCTATTAGTGCGCAATGACGCGCTATGTCACCCAGAGCCTTGCATCACCCCAGCTACCCCGGATGTGGGCTACGGCCACCCGAGGAGCAGGATGGTGGGACCATAGGTCATGCTGTTCCGCACGACGGCGAGGTGAGGGGATAGATGGGCGCAGAGTTCGGCCGGACGTCCGGCGCGCAGGGCAGGATCTCCCAGTGGCTTCGCCGGCGCGGCCGCGCGGGCACGGACGGTGCCGCCGAAGGCGCGCGCCGTGAGGACCTGCTGCTCGCCGTCGCCGCGGCGGGACTGCCGCTCGCCCCCGCCGCGCACCCGGCCGGATACCGGTGCTCCTGCGACCGCATCGGCTGCCCCACGCCCGCACGGCACCCCGTGTCCTTCGCCTGGCAGACGCAGTCCACGACCGACCGCGCCCAGATCGAGCGCTGGGCCCGGCACCAGCCGCTGGCCAACTTCATCACCGCGACGGGCATGGTGCACGACGTCCTCGACGTCCCCCTCGACGCGGGGCGGCCCGCCCTGGAGCGGCTGCTCGCGCAGGGCGTCGACGTGGGGCCCGTGGCCGAGTCCGCGGGGGCGCACGACGACGGGCGGATGCTCTTCTTCACCACCACGCGGGGTACGCCGGAGGACGAGGACGAGTGGTGGCCGTGCGAGCTCGACTGTCATCCCGAGACGATGGATGAGCATCCGGGGCTGCGGTGGCACTGTCGTGGGTCTTATGTGCTGGTGCCGCCTGCGCGACTGCCGGGTGACCTTGCGGTCAGCTGGGTGCGGGGGCCGGAGTTTCCGCTTCCTGATCCTCTGACCTTGCTTGAGATCCTTACCGATGAGTGTGCTCGGTACGCGGGGGAGCCCCGGGAGGATGCGGCCGCCTGGCCCCTGAGGGGCTGACTCTGGTCTTAGGGTGCCCTGGTCGTGGGCTGTGCCCACCCGTCCCGCCCTGCGGGACGATTGCCCACAGCAGGGACGGCCGGTCATTCGCCCTTCGCGCCCACCAAGCCCTGCATCCGGCTCAATATCGTCACCTTTCCCTTGCCCTTCGGGGTCAGGGAGAGCTGGTTCGAGACGCGTTCCAGGGTGACGGACTGTTTGGCGTCGCCCTTCATCAGGGCCTTGACGTCCGGCTCCACGGGGACGTTGCGGCCCGTCGACGCGGTCTGCTTCTCGTAGTGGTGGGTGGAGAAGAAGACGAGGGCGCCGCCGTCGCGGGTGCGCAGGCCGACGGGGGCGAACGCGCCGTCGTTCCGCGGGTCGTCGAGGTACTGGACGGCCAGGCCGAGCCGCCGCTTGTTCCGGTCGCGGGCCGCCTTCCACTGCGAGGTGTGCGGGCCCGCCGCGAACGTGTCGCCGCCGGACTTCAGGAACGCCGTGTACTCCTTGCCGAGCCGCCGCGGCGGCACCGCGAGGCCCGCCCGGCCGGCGGCGACCGGCTCCACGTACCCGTCCTCGTCCTTCTTCAGGGCGGGGATCCGCTCCGGCAGGACCAGGTTCAGATAGGTGGCCTCCCACAGCTGGTCCCCGCTGCCGCGGGTGAAGACGATCAGCCAGCGGTAGCCGTGCGGCTTGCGGTTGGCGGCCGCGTCCACGACGAAGAACCGGGGCCAGCCCGCCTTCTTGGGGATGGAGTACTTCACATCCGTCAGTTCGAGCGGCACGTACCGGGAGTTGCCGTCCGGGTGCTGCGCCTGCCGCGCCTTCAGGCCCGCCTGGTTGATGGCGCCGAGCGGCCCGGTGACGCGGGCCGCGTCGAGCGCGGGGTCGTACGCCTTGTCGGCCTTGTTGTACGCGGAGAGGAAGCTCTTGAGGGCGCGGGCCGCCTCGGCCTTCGTGGCCGTCGGGATGACCTCGCGCTCACCGTGCACCGTCACGCAGCCGCTCGCCGCCAGCGACAGGGCGACCGCCGTCGCCGCCGGGGCAGCGAGGCGCCCCACCCTGCGAACCCTGATCATCGGACCCCTTCACCTTCCCCTTCCCGGGCCCGAACCCTACCGGGGCCCGGCGCCGCGCGAGCGGCCGGGCGCCGGGCTCAGGAACCGGCGGCGTCGGCCTTCACGGGCTCCGGGGCCGGTTTGCGGGAGCTTGCCCGGGACGGGAGCAGGAACAGGGTGAGGACCGGCACCAGATACAGGGACCAGACGATCACCTGGAGGACCGTCGGGTTGGGCTGGAAGTTGAACACGCCCTTGAGGAGCGTGCCGTACCAGCTGTCCGGCGGGACCGTCGTGCTGATGTCGAACGCCTTGTTCTCCAGGCCGCCGAGGAACCGCGCCTCCTGGAGGTCGTGCACGCCGTACGCGAGCACGCCCGCCGCCACCACGACCAGCATCGCGCCGGTCCAGGTGAAGAACTTCGCCAGGTTGATGCGCAGGGCGCCGCGGTAGAACAGCCAGCCGAGCGCGACGGCCGTGAGCAGGCCGAGGATCACGCCGGCGAGCGGCGCGTGCGTGCCGTCGTTCGACGCCCGCACCGACGCCCACACGAACAGGGCGGTCTCCAGGCCCTCGCGCCCGACGGCGAGGAACGCCGTCGCGACCAGGGCGGCCGTGCCCATCTGCAGGGCCGCGTCGAGCCTGCCGTGCAGCTCCGCCCTGAGGTGCCGGGCGGTGCGCCGCATCCAGAAGACCATCCACGTCACCAGGCCCACCGCGAGGATCGACAGCGAGCCGCCGAGCGCCTCCTGCGCCTCGAAGGTCAGCTCCTGCGAGCCGAACGTCAGCGCGCAGCCGAAGCCGAGCGACAGGGCCACCGCGACACCGATGCCGGTCCACACCGGAGCCAGCGCGTCCCGCCGCTCCGTCTTCACCAGGTACGCGACGAGGATGCACACGACCAGGCTGGCCTCGAGGCCCTCGCGCAGGCCGATCAGATAGTTGCCGAACACGGCGTCACGCCTTCCCGGTGAACAGCGCGCGGCCCCACCAGTCGTCCTTGTCGCGCACGCCGGGCGGGATCGCGAAGACCGCCGAACCCACGTGCTGGATGTACTCGTTGAGGGCGTCCGTCGCCGCGAGCGAGCGCTGCACCGGGATGAAGCCCTTGCGCACGTCCCGCTGGTACGCGAGGAAGAACAGGCCCGCGTCCAGGCGGCCGAGCCCGTCGGTGCCGTCGGTGAACGAGTAGCCGCGGCGCAGGATCGTCGCGCCGGCGTTGGAGTCGGGGTGCGCGAGCCGCACGTGCGCGTCGGGCTTCATCGCCTTCAGGAACGGCTCGTCGCGCTCCTTGGCCTTGCCGACCGGGGCGCCCTCGCCCTTGTCGCGGCCGAAGATGTCCTCCTGCTCCCGCAGCGAGGTGCGGTCCCACGTCTCGATGTTCATGCGGATGCGCCGCGCGACGAGGTAGGAGCCGCCGACCATCCAGTCCGGGCCGTCCTTCCCGGCGACCCAGACGTGCTTGGCCAGCTGGTCGTCATCGGTGCCGGAGACGTTCCGGGTGCCGTCCTTGAAGCCCATGAGGTTGCGCGGGGTCTGCGCGTCGGGCGTCGTCGACGACGTCTTGCCGAAGCCGAGCTGCGACCAGCGGACGGCGACCTTGCCGAAGCCGATGCGCGCCAGGTTGCGGATCGCGTGCACCGCGACCTGCGGGTCGTCCGCGCAGGCCTGGACGCACAGGTCGCCGCCGCTGCGCGCCTTGTCGAGGTTGTCGCCGGGGAACTTCGGCAGGTCGACCAGGGCCTTCGGCCGCTTGCCCGCGATGCCGAACCGCTCCCCGTACTTCTCGAAGAGCGAGGGCCCGAAGCCGATCGTCAGGGTCAGCCGTGAGGGCTTGAGGCCGAGGGCCTCGCCCGTGTCGTCGGGCGGCGCCTCGTCGAGCCCGCCGAACGCGCCCTCGCCGACCGACTGCCCCGCGGTCATCCGCGCGGCCGCCTTCGTCCACTCCTTGAGCAGCGCGACGAACTCCTCGCGGTCGTCCGTCTTCACGTCGAACGCCGCGAAGTGCAGGCGGTCCTGCACGGCGGTCGCGATGCCCGCCTGGTGGGCGCCGTGGAACGCGACGGCCGCGCCCTCCGCGGCGGCGGGCACCGCGTCGTCGGCGCCGCCGTCGGTGCGGGTCATCGCCACCGCGCCGCCCGCCGCCGCGGCGCCGAGCGCGAGCCCCGCGCCGCCCCAGCCGAGCAGCGAACGCCGGGACGGAGTGCGGGAGTTGTCCTCAGTCATCGTTCCCCCTTGCCGCTACTTGGACTTGACGACGGCCGCGGCCAGCTTCGACAGCGGCTCCGCGAGCGCGTTCACGCCGTCCTGCAGCTCCTTGCGGTCCGCCTTGCCGACCTTGTCGTAGGACGTGAAGTCGTAGCCGCTCTTGTCCTTGCGGTACCGGTCGAGCAGCTTGTCCAGGGCCGCGAACTGCTTGTCGAGCTCCTTGGCGAGCGCCGGTTCGTTCTCGGCCGCCACGGGCCGCAGCAGGGCGTACGCCTTCTCGGCGCCCTCGACGTTCGCCTTGAAGTCGACCAGGTCGGTGTGCGAGTAGCGCTCCTCCTCGCCGGTGACCTTGCCGGTGGCGACCTCGTCGAGGAGCTCCTTGGCGCCGTTGGCCATCGACGTGGGGGTGATCACCGCCTTGCCGACGCGCTTGCGCCAGTCGGTGAGGTCCTTGTCGAGCCGGGTCGCGAGGTCCTTCTCGCGCTGCCCGATCTTCTTGTCCTGCCACAGGGCGCGCTCCAGGCGGTGCCAGCCCGTCCAGTCCTTCTCGGGGTCCTGGTCGTCGGCGAGGCCGTCCTCGCGGACGTCCACCTTCGGGTCGATGTCGCCGAAGGACTCGGCGACCGGCTCGGTGCGCTCCCAGCCGATGCGCGAGGGCGCGTACGCCTTCTTCGCGGCATCGAGGTCGCCCTTCCTGACCGCGTCCGTGAAGACCTTCACCTTGGGGAGCGTCTCGTCGGCCTGCGCCTGCGCGTACGCGCGGTACTCGGCGACCGCCTTGTCCAGGCGCGGGTCGCGCTTGGCGGTCTTGCCGCCGCCGGTGGCCTTGACCTTCTGGCGGATGCCGTCGCCCTTCATGCCGGGCTTGCAGGCGATGGTGTAGTCGCCCGCCTTCACCTCGGCGGTCAGGGTCTGCTTGGTGCCGGGGCCGATGTTCTCGCGCTCGGTGACGATGCGGTCGTCGGGGAAGAGGACGTAGACCTCGGTGACCTTGGAGCCCTTGTTCTCGACGGCGAGCTCCACGTGCCCGGCCGGGAACTCCTTCTTCGAGACCTCGCACTTGTCGTCGCTCGCGGTGACCCTGACGGCGCCGGAGCCGCCCTTGGCGTCGCTCTTCTCGGTGCAGCCGGTGACGGCGGCGAGGGCGGCCGCGGTGGCGGCTGCGGTCACGACGGATATGCGGGCGCGGCGCATGCGAGCTCCAGGGGTCGGGGACTGGCACCGTGCCAGTGAGGGGACCCTAACTTAGCTGAGCTTTACTTCGGTCACGGCCACGGGGGAGTAAAGCGCAGGTCAAGCGCTGTCCTGAAATCGCCCCTCCTCGTAACGGCCGCGCAGCGGTGTGACCAGCGGTGTTCCTGTGCGGGGATGGGGGAACACCTCGATGGGCTGCCGGTACACCTCCGTGAGCAATTTCTCGCCAAACACGTCCGCCGGGGCGCCGTCCGCCGCCACCGCCCCGCCGTGCAGCACCACCGCCCGGTCCGCGTACGCCGCCGCGAGCCCCAGGTCGTGCAGGACGACCACCACGGCGTCGCCGGCGGCCGCGCGCTCCCGGCAGATCCGCAGGACCAGCTCCTGATGGCGCAGGTCGAGGGCCGCCGTCGGCTCGTCGAGCAGGAGCAGCGGCGCGCGCTGGGCGAGGACCCGCGCCAGGGCGACCCGGGCCCGCTCGCCGCCGCTGAGCGCGGAGAACGGCCGCGCGGCGAACTCGCTCACCTCCGTGGCCGCCATCGCCGCGGCCACCACCTTGTCGTCGTCCTCCTCCAGGCGCGTACCGGCCCACGGCGCCCGCCCCATCCGGACCACGTCCTCGACCGGGAACGGGAAGGACAGCACCGCGGACTGCGGCAGCACCGCGCGGCGCAGGGCCAGGTCGGGCGCGGGCCACTCGGCGGCGGGGCGGCCGCAGACGCGTACGACACCGGAGTCGGCGGGCAGATCGGCGGCGAGCGCGGCCAACAGGGTCGACTTGCCCGCCCCGTTGGGCCCGACGAGGGCGAGCACCTCGCCCGCGCGGGCGGCCACCGAGACGCCCTTCAGGACCTCGCGGCCGCCGAGCCCCACCCGCAGCTCGTCGGCCTCGGCGAGCACCTCGCCGGGCGCGACCGGTGCGGGCAGCGCGCGCTCGCGGCCGCCGAGGAGCCCCCGGCCGAGGCGTGTGATCAGGGTCGTCATGCCCAGCCTCCGTGCTTGCGGCGGGTCCTGCGGAGCAGCCAGAAGAAGAACGGGCTGCCGACCAGCGCGGTGAGCACGCCGAGCGGCAGTTCGGCGGGCGCGGCGACGGTACGGGCCGCGAGGTCGGCGCCGACGAGGACCACGGCACCGGCGAGCGCGCTCCCCGGCACCAGGAACCGGTGCCCGGGTCCGGCGGCCATGCGCAGCAGATGCGGCACGAGCAGACCCACGAACGTGATGATTCCGGCCACGGCGACGGCCGCGGCGGTCAGCAGCGCCACGACGAGCACGAGCACCATCCGCAGCCGTTCGACGTCCACGCCCAGGTGCCGCGCGGGCCGCTCGCCGAGCGCGAGCAGATCCAGCTTGCGCGCGTGGAGCGGGGCGACGAGCAGCCCGGCCGCCGCGCACGGCAGCACGGCGAGCACCTTCGGCCAGGTGGCCTGGGCGAGCGAGCCGAGCTGCCAGAACGTGATCTGCGAGATCTGCGCGTTGTCGGCGAAGAAGATGAACAGGCCGATCAGCGCGCCCGCGAAGGCGTTCACGGCGATGCCGGTGAGGATCAGCGTCACCACTTCCGTCCGGCCGCCCTCGCGCGAGAGGACGTACACGAGCAGGACCGTGGCGAGGCCGGCGACGAACGCGCAGACGGTCACGGTCCAGTTGCCGAAGAAGCTCAGGCCGAGCGCGATCGAGGCGACCGCGCCGACGGCCGCCCCCGACGAGATCCCGATGACGCCCGGCTCGGCCAGCGGATTGCCGAACACGCCCTGCATCAGCGCGCCCGCGCAGCCGAGCGACGCGCCCACGAGCAGCGCGAGCACCACCCGCGGGAACCGCACGTTCCACAGCACGCTCTCGGCGACCCGGTCGAGCGCGTGCCCGCCGAGCCCCGCCTTGTGCCGCGCGGACGCGAGGACGTCGCCGAGCGGGATGTCGTACGCGCCGATCCCCGCCGACAGCAGACACAGCACGACGAGCGAGCAGGCCAGGCCGACGGTCAGGAGGTAGGGGGCGCCGCGGCGGGCGCGGCGCGGGGCGTCCGCCGGGGGCGCGGCCACGCCGACCGGCTTGGTGGCGAGGGTCACTTGGCGTCCTTGTAGAGCTGGTCGACGAGCGACTTCAGGACCCGGTCGGTGCGCGGCCCGTAGTTCAGCAGGACGCCGTCCTCGATCGACACGACGCGGCGGTCGATGCCCGCCGGGGTCTCGGCCACGCCCGGGATCTTCACCAACCCGTCGACGCCGCCCACCGAGTCGAGCCCCTTCGTCATCACGAGGATCGCGTCCGGCGCGGCCTTGGCGAGGGCCTCGCTGGTGATGGCGGTGAAGTCCTTCTCAAGCCCCGACTCCTTGCCCGCGTCGACCGCTCCCGCGGCTTCGAGGAGCGAGCTCGCGCCGGAGTCACGGCCGCCAAGGAGATACACCGAGGCCGAGCCGCGCAGATAGAGGAAGGCCACGCGCGGCTTCTTGCCCCGCGCGGGCACGGACTTGCGTACGGCCGCGATCCGCTTCTCCGTACGGGACTTGAGCGCGGCCCCCGCCTTGTCGACGCCGAGCGCGTGGGCGACCGCCTCGATGCGCGGGCCGACGTCGGCGAGGCTCTTGGCCGGGTCGAGGACGACGAGCGGGACGCCCGCGTCGCGGATCTGGTCGAGGGCCTCGGACGGACCGGTCGTGGTGTCCGCGAGGACGACCGTCGGCTTCAGGGAGAGCACGCTCTCCGCCGACACGTCGTGCGCGCGGGTCACCACCGGCAACTTCTCGGCCTGCGCGAACGTCGCGGTGATGTCGCGCGCCACCACGTTCTTGCCGAGCCCGAGCGTGAACACGATCTCGTTCAGGCTGCCGGTGAGCGGCACGATGCGGCGGGTGTCCTTCACCGTGACCTTCTTGCCGTCGGCGGAGGTGACGGTCACGGGGAGCCGCGCCGCGGGCTTCGCCGCCAGCGGCTCCACCCGGTCGGCGTGGGCGGCCTTCGCCTGCGGCGTGCCGCCGCCTGGGCCTGCGTCGTCCGAAGAGCCGCAGCCGGTGAGGGCGAGCGCGAGTACGGCCGCCAAGGCGCCGACCGTGCGGAGTGAGCGCGGCATGCGCACCGAAGTCCACCGTCCTGTCGTGTGGTTCCCCGTTGAGGTGATCTTAGTTTAGGTTAGCCTTACCTTATCGAGCTAGACCTGGAGGGGACCCATGCCGTCGTCCAGACCGCCGCGTGCGCGCCGCGGCCACGGTGTCCGTGCCGGAGCCGTGGCCGTCCTCGCGGGACTCGTCGCAGCACTGCTCCCGGCGGCCGCCGCTCACGCGCAGGACCGCACGGTGAAGGGCGGCAGGCTCGACTGGGGCATCAAATCCTCCTTCCAGAGCTATGTCACCGGGCCGATAGCCAAGGGCAGTTGGAACCTCCAGGGCGGCGCGGCGACGGTCGGCGGCAGCGACTTCCGCTTCCACTCGGCCACCGGCTCCTACGACCCGGACAGCGGCGCCTTCAGCGCGGGCTTCTCCGGCGGCGTGCACTTCACCGGCCACAAGAAGGGCGGCTCGTACCAGCTCGACCTGACGATCAGCCGCCCCACCGTCAAGGTCACCGGCGGCCGCGGCACGCTCTACGCCGACATGGTCAGCAAGGAGAAGGGCACCGGAAAGGTCACCTCGACCGCCCAGGTCCCGCTCGCCGCACTCAACCTCTCCGGCATCAACATGAAGGGCGGCACCGGACCGATCGCCCTCACCCATATCCCCGCGACGCTCACCACCCAGGGCGCCAAGGCCTTCGCCGGGTACTACGCGGCGGGCACCCGGCTCGACCCGGTGAGCCTGTCGACGGACCTGACGGCGGCGCGACCGAAAACGGACAAGAAGCCGCACGACAAGCCCGACGGCACACCGTCGAAGAAGCCCACCGACGACAAGGGCAAGAAGCCGAAGGCCGCGGGGCGCATCGAGGACGCCGCCGTCGACTGGGGCGTGCGCCGCACGTTCCGCGAGTACGTCTCCGGGTCCATCGCCAAGGGCAAGTGGACGCTGTCGTCCGGCGCCCAGGACGGCGGCGCCCTGTTCCGCTTCCCGCGCGGCAAGGGCGCGTACGACGAGAAGAAGCGCACCCTCGCCGCCGACTTCACCGGCGCCGTCCGCTTCACCGGCAGGCACGGCCTCGACCTCGGCCTGAGCAAGGTCGCCGTCGGCGTCAAGGACGGCAGGGGCACGCTCTACGCCGACGTGGACAGCAAGGACTTCACGGAGAAGAAGGCGCCGCTCGTCACCTTCACCGGCAAGGAGCTGACCGGACTGAAGCCGCACGACGGCCTGATCGCCGTCACCGAGGCCCCCGCGAAGCTCACCGCCGACGGCGCGAAGGCCTTCGGCTCCATGTACAAGGCGGGCACCGCGATGGACCCCGTGTCGCTCGCCGTCGCCGTCGACGACAAGGCGGAACTGCCCGCCCTGCCGGACCTCGGCTCGTCCGCGGCGCCGGAGCCCAAGAAGGCGGCGGCCACGCCTGAACCGAAGCCGGTCGCGCAGTCCGAGGACTCCGACTCCTCGTCCAACGCCCTGCCGATCACCCTGGGCGCGGTCGCGGCGCTGCTCGTGGCGGCCGCGGTGGCCTTCGGCGTCGTACGCCGCCGCCGCGCGACGCGCTAGCTCCTTCCCTTTTCCCCCTCCCACCCCCCTTCCTTCCGAGGAGCCCACTGACCATGGCAGCCACCAGCCGCCCCACCGTCCGTGCCGCCGCCGTCGCGACGGCCGTCGCGCTCGGCGCCACCGTGTTCGCCTTCCCGGCGTTCGCCGCCGACGAGCCCGTCGACGCCCCGACGGAGCAGCAGGCTCCCGCGGGCAAGCAGGCGCCGACCGTGTTCACCATCACGGACGGCACCCTGGACTGGGGCCTGAAGGAGTCCTTCCGCAAGTACGTCACGGGCATGGCCGCGGGCAGGATCACGACCAGCGGCGGCGCCAAGCAGGCGGCCGGCAACGGGGTGTTCACGTTCGTCGGCGCCAAGGGCACGTACGACCTGTCGACCCACACCACCAAGGTCTCGCTCAAGGGCGCCGTCCGCTTCACCTCCACGGCCCACCGCTTCGACATCAGAATCGCGGACGTGAAGGTGCGGACGAAGGGCACGACGGGCGCCATCAAGGCCGACGTCACGCTCAACGGCACCAAGCAGAACGACATCGACCTCGCCAAGCTCGACCTGAACGGCATCCGGCCGGGCCACGGCCAGGGCGGCGCCATGACGTTCAAGGACATCCCGGCGAAGCTCACCGCCGACGGCGCGAAGGCCTTCAACGGCATGTACCAGGCGGGCCAGGCGCTCGACCCGGCGACGCTCACGGTGGTGCCCGGCGGCTCCGCGCCCGCGCCGTCCCCCACGCCCAGCACGCCCCAGGAGCCGAAGCCCAAGCCGAAGCCGACGCCGACCGCGAAGCCCAAGCCGAAGCCGACCACCACCCCGACCAAGCCCGAGCCCCGGCCCGGCCGGACCACCGGCAAGATCGTCGGCGGGAAACTGTCCTGGGGCATGAAGGAGAGCTTCCGCCGCTACATCTCCACGGGCGGCGAGGTGAAGACGGCCAAGGGCGCCAAGAAGAAGGCGAACGGCTACGACTTCCCGTACGCCAAGGCGGACTGGAAGGCCGGGGCCAAGAAGCTGAACGCGTCCTTCGGCGGCAGCGTGCGCTTCCTCTACAAGGCGCACGGCATCGACATGACGTTCAGCGACGTGAAGATCAAGGCGAGCGGCACGAAGGGCACGCTGTACGTCGACGTGAAGACGCCGACCCGCACCAGCAACGACGTCGAGTTCGCGACGCTCGACCTGTCCGGGGTGTCGTACGCCGCCAAGAACGACGTGGTCCTCTTCAAGAAGGTCCCCGCACGGTTCACGGCCGCGGGCGCCGAGCAGTTCGCCAACGACACCATGGGCTCGATGTACAAGAAGGGCGACCGGATCGACCCGGTGACCGTCGCGCTCACCCTGACCGACGGCGCCCGGATCCCGTCGTCGTCCGACGGCGCAGGCGCGTCCGGCATGGGCGGCGGCAACGGCCCGGTGGGCAGCGGTTCCGTGGGCGGCGGCGGTTCCGTGGGCGGGGCCGCCGAGTCCCTCGCGGAGACGGGTTCCGGGGCGCCGTCGGGGACGCTGCTCGGCATCGCGGGCGCGGTCGTCGTGGCGGGCGCGGGGGCGGTGTACGCGGCGCGGCGCCGGCAGTCGGGCCACGGCGGAACCGTGTGACCCTTTGAACATCCGCTCAGGCGCCGCGCGTTCGCGCGGCGCCTGATGCTTCAATGCCCAGGTGAGCGAAGAACGCGTACTCGACACACTCGACGTGCAGGCCGGCATCGACGTCCTGCGCGTCTTCTGCGCGCCCGACGGGCGGTACGGCAACGAACTCGGCGTCGTGCGGGACGGCAGCCGGATGCCCGCCCGCGAGGAACGCCAGGCGCTCGCCGGGAAACTCGGCTTCAGCGAAACGGTGTTCGTCGACGACCCCGAGCGCGGCGTCATCGACATCTACACGCCCACCACCCGGCTGCCCTTCGCCGGACATCCGTGCGTCGGCACCTCGTGGCTCCTGGACGTGCCCGAACTCGTCACCCCCGCGGGCGTCGTCGAGGCCCGCCAGGACGGCGAGTTCACCTGGATCACGGCCCGCGCGGAGTGGGCGCCGCCGCGGACCCTGCGGCGGTACGGGTCGGCCGCGGAGGTGGATGCCCTGCCCGTGCCGCCCTCAGGGGAGTGGATCTACGCCTGGGCCTGGGAGGACGAGGCCGCGGGACGCGTACGCGCGCGGGCCTTCCCCGGCCGGGACGACGGCATCGTCGAGGACGAGGCGACGGGCGCGGCGGCGCTCCTCCTCACCCACGAGCTGGGCCGCGCCCTCAACATCACCCAGGGCAGGGGCTCCCAGATCCTGACGGCACCGGCGCCTGAGGGCCTGATCGAGATAGGCGGCAGAGTGGTGCTGCGGTAATTCAGCCTGTCCGGCGTTTGAGGACGAGGCGCGAAGCGCCAACAAAGGGGGAAAGGGGCGAAGCCCCATATACAGGGGTCACGCAGACTGGGGGAACTCTTCCCCCAGCTCACGGAAGACCGCGGTGTTCAGGGCGAAAGCCCGCCGGCATTCGTCCACGATCCGGTGCCGCTCCAACTCGTCCGGCACCACCACATCGAGCCGGTCGAGCAGCTCCCGATAGCCCCGCTTGAACGCCGCGGGGTTGGCGATCCCCTCGAAGACGTAGAACCGCACGCCGTCGCCCTTGCGCGCGAAGCCCCACGTCTTCTCGGCCCTGCCGCGGATGATCTGCCCGCCGGACAGGTCGCCCAGATAGCGGGTGTAGTGGTGGGCCACATAGCCGCCGGGCCAGGTCCGCGCGCACTCGCGCACCCGCGCCGCGTACGCCGCCGTGGCGGGCAGGGCCGTGGCCCGGTCCTGCCAGCCGGCGCCGCGCAGATGGGTGAGGTCCCGCTCGAGCTCGGCGACGCGCAGCAGCTCGGTCTTGATGAAGGGCCCGGCGACCGGGTCGTCGCGCAGGGCGGTCGCGCCGTCCTCGAGGGCGCGGTACACGAACCAGAGCTGCTCCGTGTACCGCGCGTACGCGTCCACGCCCAGCCGGCCGCCGAGCAGGTCGCTCATGAAGGTCGACGTCTCCGCCTCGGTGTGCTGTTCGTGGGACGCGGTGCGGATGAGCGTCGAGAACGGGGGGCGGTCGGTGGTCGACGACGAGTCCATGAGGGACCTCCGGTGCCGAGGAAGGGCGGGAAACCAGTGTGGCCAGGACCGATCATGCAAGTTAGGCTTACCTAAGTCAACCGGTTCCCGACGCCCTGTCGGTAAAAACGCTACCCGCCCCCCGGACTCACGGCAGCGTGAGGATCTCCGTCCCGGAGTCCGTCACCACCAGCGTGTGCTCGAACTGCGCGGTCCGCTTCCGGTCCTTGGTCACGACGGTCCAGCCGTCGTCCCACATGTCGTACTCGTGCGTGCCGAGCGTCAGCATCGGCTCGATGGTGAACGTCATGCCGGGCTGGATGACGGTCGTGGCGTGCGGGTTGTCGTAGTGCGGGACGATCAGGCCGGAGTGGAACGACGTGTTGATGCCGTGGCCGGTGAAGTCCCGGACCACGCCGTAGCCGAAGCGCTTCGCGTACGACTCGATGACCCGGCCGATGATGTTGATCTGGCGGCCGGGCTTGACCGCCTTGATGGCGCGGTTCAGCGACTCGCGGGTCCGCTCCACGAGCAGGCGCGACTCCTCGTCGACGTCGCCCACGAGGTACGTCGCGTTGTTGTCGCCGTGCACGCCGCCGATGTACGCGGTGACGTCGAGGTTGATGATGTCGCCGTCCTTCAGGACGGTGGAGTCCGGGATGCCGTGGCAGATGACCTCGTTGACGGAGGCGCACAGCGACTTCGGGAAGGAGCGGTAGCCGAGCGTGGACGGGTAGGCGCCGTGGTCGCACATGTACTCGTGCGCGATGCGGTCGAGCTCGTCGGTGGTCACGCCCGGCGCGATCGCCTTCGCGGCCTCCGCCATCGCGCGCGCGGCGATGCGGCCCGCGGTCCGCATCAGCTCGACGGTCTCCGGGGTCTGCACCTCCGGCCCGGTGTACGGGGTCGGCGCGGGCTTGCCGACGTACTCCGGGCGCCTGATGTTTCCGGGCACGGAACGGGTGGGAGACAGCTCCCCTGGTACGAGCAGTGACTGGCCAGACATGCCAGCGAGTCTAACGAGCGGCGATGGGGCAGCATGGCGGGAGAGAAAGGAGCCGGACATGCCCCTTTTCAAGCGGCGGACCGTCGGCAAGCCGGGTGAGTGGTACTACTGCCTGGAGCACCAGAAGGTCGAGGAGGGGCCGGAGTGCCCCGGCAAGGACCGCTTCGGCCCCTACGCCTCCCGGGAGGAGGCGGAGCACGCCATGCAGACGGCGCAGGAGCGGAACCTGGAATGGGACACCGACCCTCGCTGGCACGATGCCGCCACGCGCGGCGAGCCCGAAGACACCTGAGCGCGTGCCGCCCACCCGCCCGCGGGGTGGGCGCGGGCCGGCGGGCCGGAGGCGCGTCCGACCTGGTGCGGTCGGTGGGCGGGTGCGGGCCGGTGGGTGGTTTCGCCGCGCTGCGCGCGGCGGTTCTTCCCACCCGCCCGCCCGTTTCCACCCTCCCGCGGGGTGGGCGCCCCCGGTGGGGGTCGTCCGCCGTCGGCGGGTGCGGCCGGGGCGGCAGGTCATGGGTGGGCGGGCGGGAAGAAGCCGCCGCGGTAGCGGCGGGACGTGAGCCCCGGGCCGGTCAGGCCGTCGTGGTCACCAGCGCGCGGGCGGGGGTGTCGTCAGCTGGTCCGCGAGCCGTGAGAGCCGGTCCCGCAGGCGCTGCCGGCCCCGGGGCGCGGGCACGCCGTTCTCGCCCGCCGCCGCGCTCACCAGGTGCTGCACCGTGTCGAGGTCGAGGTCGCCGTCGCGCGGCACGGTGAGCGCCTCGTGGGCGAGGGCGCCCAGGTCGTCGTCGGGCGCGCCGAGCGCGAAGACCGCGGCGCCCGCGCGCCGCGCGTCGTGGACCCGGGCGAGCAGGGCGGGCGCGGGCGTGCCGGGCGCGACGACGAGCAGCGTCTCGCCGCGCCGCGCCGCCTCGATCCGGCCGAGGCCCACCGAGAGCCGGGCGGGCGCCCCGGGCCGCGTCCGGTGCCGCACGAGCGTCGGGGACAGCTCGGGCGTGCCGGACCAGGCGGCCTCGTCGTCGAGGTGCGCGGCCAGGTGCCACGGCTCGTACTCCCGCGTGCCCACGAGGAGCAGGCCGCCGCCGTGCGGCAGCACGCTGGAGCGCAGCGCGCCCGCGAAGCGGCGTGCGGCGGCGGGCCATTCGGTCCCGGAGAGAATTTCGCGCAGCAGCGCGACCCGTACGGCGTCCATGGGGGCGCATACTGCCTCAACGGCGCAATCGTCAGCGCGTGTTCACCGCGAATTCCCCCGGGATGGGGAAGGGGTGGGGATGTCAGTGGAGAGAGTTGAGGTTTCTGTTCCCTTCCGGGCGGGCCGCGAGGGGTACGCCAGCTTCCGGATCCCGGCCGTGGTCCGCACCCGCGGCGGCGTCGTCCTCGCGTTCTGCGAGGGCCGCGTCGGCTCGCAGGAGGACTTCGGCAACATCGACGTCGTCCTGAAGCGGTCCGCCGACGGCGGCCGCACCTGGGGGCCGCTCCAGGTCGTCGGCGCCAACGGCACGGACCTGGCGGGCAACCCCGCACCCGTCGTCCTCGACACCGGGCGGATCCTCCTCGTGCAGGTCAGGAACGCGGCCGCGGCCTCAGAGGAGGCCATCAGGCGCGGCCAGGTGTCCCCGGCCGACGGCCGCCGCGTCTGGGTGCAGCACAGCGACGACGAGGGGCTCACCTGGTCGACGCCCCGGGAGATCACCGCACAGGTGAAGAGGCCGAGCTGGCGGTGGTACGCGACCACGCCGGGCCACGCGATCCAGCTGAGCGGCGGCCGCGTGCTCGTCCCCGCCAACCACTCGCTGCCGCCGACCGGCACCGACAACGGCACGGAGGGCCGCTACAACGGCGGGCACTGCCTGCTGAGCGACGACCGCGGCAAGAACTGGCGCGTCGGGTACGTCGACGACAACACCAACGGCTACATCAACGTCAACGAGACCACCGCCGCCGAACTCCCCGACGGGCGCGTCTACTTCAACACCCGCAACGACTCCCCGGCCCCCGGCAACCGCGCCGACGCCCACTCCCGCGACGGCGGCGCGAGCCTCGTCAAGCCCTTTAGGCCGCAGTCCTGCCTCACCGGGCCCGTCGTCGAGTGCGCCGTGCTCCAGCTGCGCGACCCGGACCTGCTGCTGTTCTCCGGGCCCGCGGACCCCGGCTTCCGCGCGCAGATGAGCATCCGCAAGAGCCACGACGGCGGCACCACCTGGAAGACCGTGCACACCGTCGACGGGCTGCCCGCCGCCTACTCCGACCTCGTCCGCGTCGACCACTCGACCGTCGGACTCCTCTACGAGACGGGGGACTTCGGCGCGTACGAGACGATCACCTTCCGGCGCGTGCCGCTCGACCGGCTCGCCTGACCGCGCCCGCCGGACCCGCGGCGGCGGACGTAGGCTCTGATCATGACTTCTACGGAGAGTGTGCAGAAGGCGCCCGCGCCCGCCAAGGACCCCTGGGACCTGCCCGACGTGTCCGGGCTCGTCGTCGGTGTCCTCGGCGGGACCGGCGACCAGGGGCGCGGCCTCGCCTACCGCCTCGCCCGCGCGGGGCAGAAGGTGATCATCGGCTCCCGCGCCGCGGAGCGCGCCGCCGCCGCGGCCGCCGAGCTCGGCCTCGGCGTCGAGGGCCTGGACAACGCCGAGTGCGCCCGGCGCAGCGACATCGTGATCGTCGCCGTGCCGTGGGACGGGCACGCGAAGACCCTCGAAGCGCTGCGCGCGGACCTCGCGGGCAAGCTCGTGGTGGACTGCGTCAACCCGCTCGGCTTCGACAAGAAGGGCGCGTACGCCCTGAAGCCCGAGGAGGGCAGCGCCGCCGAGCAGGCCGCCGCGCTCCTGCCCGAATCGCGGGTCACCGCCGCCTTCCACCACCTGTCCGCGGTGCTGCTCCAGGACGAGTCGATCGAGGAGATCGACACCGACGTGATGGTGCTCGGCGAGAGCCGCGCCGACACGGACGTGGTGCAGGCCCTCGCCGCCCGCATCCCCGGCATGCGCGGCGTCTTCGCCGGGCGCCTGCGCAACGCCCACCAGGTGGAGTCGCTCGTCGCCAACCTGATCTCGGTGAACCGGCGGTACAAGGCGCACGCGGGGCTGCGCGTCACCGACGTGTAGGTCCCTGCCGCCGCGGGCGGGGCATGGGGGACACTGGTGCGGTACGTCCGTCCGGAATGCCGCGTTGCTGTGATCAGGAGCCGAACCCCATGCCCCGCCTAGCGCTCTACACCCTCGTCGTCTGCGTCCTGGCCGTCGCCGCCGCGGTGGTCTCCTTCGTCCAGGGCAGCCTCCTCGGGATCGTGTGGGTGTTGCTCGCGGGCCTGTCGTCCAACATGACCTGGTACTACTACCGGCGCGCCAAGATCGAGCGGGCGGCGAAGACGGCCCCCGCGAGCCAGTGAGCCGCCGGGCCGCGGCTAGCCGCTGATCTGCGGGATGTCCGGCTCGCCCTGCCAGAAGCGGTAGAGCCGCTGCCCCCAGTACGTGTCCCAGTTCTCCACGCCGAGGCCGCGCAGGATCGCGTCGACCGCGTCGAAGAACGCGTCGTTGACCTCCGGGATCCACAGGATGCCGAACACCGCGAGCAGGCCGAACGCCGCGAACGGCTCCACCTGGCGGCGCACGGAGTACGACAGCCACGGCTCGATGACGCCGTAGCCGTCCAGGCCCGGGATCGGCAGGAAGTTCAGGATCGCGGCCGTCACCTGGAGCAGGGCGAGGAACGCGAGGGCGTAGCGGAACGTGTCCGGCACGCCGTCGAGCGCGTCCAGCCAGAACGGGGCCGTGCAGACCACCGCGAACAGCACGTTCGTCAGCGGCCCCGCCGCCGAGATCAGGCTGTGCCGCCAGCGCCCCTGGATCCGGCCCCGCTCGATGAAGACGGCGCCGCCCGGCAGACCGATGCCACCCATGATCACGAACAGCACGGGCAGGACGATGCTGAGCAGCGCGTGCGTGTACTTCAGCGGGTTCAGCGTCAGATAGCCCTTCGCGCCGACCGAGATGTCGCCGCTGTGCAGCGCGGTGCGCGCGTGCGCGTACTCGTGCAGGCACAGCGACACGACCCAGGCCGCCGTGACGAACAGGAACACCGCGAAGCCCGGGTTGTCGGCGAACCCGGTCCACGCGGCCCAGCCGCTGACCGCGGTGACCGCGGCGATGCCGAGGAAGACGGGGCTGACACGGCGGTCGCCGTGGGAGTGGCCGGTCATGGTGCGGTGCTCCTGAGGTCTCACAGTTTCGCGCGGCGCCGTACGCCCGGCGCGGGGCGTGCCCGACCGTACAGCAGGAGTGGATGAACGTACGGGGACGGCGGGGTGGTTCCGCGGGGGTGGTGGGGGCACGGCCAGTATTCGGACACATGTATTCGGACACCCTGTGCGGGTGCTCGAGGGTGGGCGGCGGGGTGCGCACCCGGAGCGGTGACAATGGGGGCGTGCGTTACCGCGTCCTCGGCGTCACACGGGCCGTACGCCCCGACGGGACCACCGTTCCCGTCGGCGGCGCGCGCCTGCGTGCCCTGCTCGCGGCGCTCGCCCTGCGGCCGGGCCGCACCGTCGCCGCCGCCGCCCTGGTCGACGAGGTGTGGGACGGCACGCCCCCGGCCGACGCCCCCGGCGCCCTGCAGGCCCTGGTCGGCCGGCTCCGGCGCGCGCTCGGTGCCGACGCCGTCGTCTCCGGGGAGGGCGGCTACCGGCTGTGCGCGGCCCTCGACGACGTCGACGCCCACCGCTTCGAGCGCCTCGTCGGCGAGGGCACGCGCGCCCTCGCCGACGGCGACCCGGGCAAGGCGGCCACCGCCCTCGACGACGCGCTCGCCCTCTGGCACGGCGACGCCTTCACCGACCTGCCGCGGAACGGCGCGGAGGCGTCCCGCTGGGCGGCCCTGCGCCTCGACGCGCGGCGCGCCCGCCTCGCCGCGGCGCTCGCCCTCGGCCGGGCCGACTCCGCGCTGCCGGAGCTCACCGCCCTGTGCGACACCCACCCCCTGGACGAGCCCCTCCAGGCCCTGCGCCTGCGCGCCCTGCGCGACACGGGCCGCGCGGCGGAGGCGCTCGCCGCGTACGACGGCATACGCCGCACCCTCGCCAACCGCCTCGGCACCGACCCGGGCCCCGAACTGCGCGCCCTCCACGACCAGTTGCTCCACCAGGGAACGGCCACCTCGGCCGGGGCGGGCACACCTTGGGGCACGGCGATTCCTGGGGCGGCGGCTTTGTCGGGGGGTGGGGGGGCTCCTGGGTGGGAGGGTGTTCCTGGTTGGGAAGGTGTCCTCGGCGGGGAGGGTGTTCCTGGTCGGGAGGGTGTCCCCGGTCCGGAGAGTCTCCCCGGCTGGGAAGGCGTCCCTGGTCGGGAGCGCGTCCCTGGTCGGGAGGGTGTCCTCGGCGGGGAGGGTGTTCCTGGTCGGGAAGGCGTCCCTGGTCGGGAGCACGTCCCTGGTCGGGAGGGTGCCCTCGGCGGGGAGGGTGACCCCGGTCCGGAGGGTCTCCCCGGCTGGGAAGGCGTCCTCGGCCCGGACGGCCTCCCTGCTCCGGGCGGTGCCCCCGCTCGCGAGGGTGGCGGTGCCCGGGACGGCGGCGGTGCCGACTCCCCGGCGCCCGCGGCCACCGAAGCGCGCCCGGCGTCCGGAGAGCCCGCCTTCGGCTCACGCCCGGCCGCCGAGGAGGGCGCCTCCGACATACCTCCGGCGTCCGGAGGGTCCGCTTCCGAGTCGCCCCCGGCATCCGGAGGAGCCGCTTTCGGGCCACCCTCGGCGGCCGGAGGGGCCATCTCAGGCCAACCCCCGGCGTCCGGAGGGCCTGCTTCCGAGTCGCCGTCGGCATCCGGAGGAGCCACTTTCGGGACACCCCCGGCATCCGGAGGGGCCATCTCCGGCCAACCCCCGGCCAACCGTGGGGCCGCCACCGAGACACCTCCGGCCGCCGAAGGCACCGTCCACGGCGCCCCTACGACACCCGGGCCGACCCCGACGAGCCCGCCCCAGGTACCCCCCACGGGACCGACCGCCACGACCACGACTCCCGGCGCTCCGGGCGCCGTACCGGCACCCTTCGACGCCGCCGGACAGGCCGTCCCCCACACGGCTCCCACCGCTGCTCCCGCTGTCCCTGGCGCCGTTCCCGCGTCTCCGGGCGCCGCTCCCGTCGTCCCTGGCGCCGTTCCCGCGTCTCCGGGCGCCGCTCCCGTCGTCCCCGGTGCAGCTCCCACCGCCCCGGGCGCTGATCCTGCCGCCCCGGGCGTCGCTCCCGCCGCGCCCGGCGTCGGCCCCGCGACCCCCGTCTCCGCTCCAGCAACTCCCCCTGCTTCCGGCGCCCCTGGCGTCGTACCCGCGCCCTCCGACGCGACGGAACCGACCACCCCCCACACGCCCCCCGCCCCTGCACCCGCGCCCCCCGCCCCTGCACCCGCGACTCCCGTCCCCGCTCCCGCGGCCCCCGCCGCTCCCGCGCCCCCCGAGGCCACCCCCGCCCCCACAGCCCTCACCCCCACCCCACCCGGCCCCCCATCTCCGCCCCAGACCCCCACCCCCCAGACCCCAACCCCCCAAGCCCCAACCCCCCAAATCCCCGCACCGCCCCCCACCCCCCAAACCCCAACCCCCCAAACCCCCACCTCACCCCCCACCCCCGGAAACCTCCGTGCCCGGCTCACCTCCTTCGTCGGGCGGGAGGGGGACATCGATGCCATCCGGGGGGACCTGCGGCGGGCCAGGCTCGTGACATTGATCGGGCCCGGAGGGGCCGGAAAGACGCGGCTGTCGCAGGAGGCCGCCGAGACCGTCGGCGAGGCCGCGCCGGACGGCGTGTGGCTGGCCGAACTCGCACCGGTCGACGACCCGGACGACGTGCCGGAGGCCGTACTCACCGCACTCGGCGCCCGCGAGACCCGGCTGCGCGGCGCCGGCGCCGAGGAGCTGCGGGCGGCGGCCGAACGGCACGCCGACGACCCCCTCGTACGCCTCACCGAGCACTGTGCCCGGCGCCGCATGCTGCTCATCCTCGACAACTGCGAGCACGTCGTCGACGCCGCCGCCCGCCTCGCCGAGCGGCTCCTCGCCCACTGCCCGGGCCTGACGATCCTCGCCACGAGCCGCGAACCCCTCGGCGTGCCGGGCGAGTCGCTGCGCCCCGTCGAACCGCTCCCGGAGCCCTTCGCCCTGCGCCTGCTCGCCGACCGGGGACAGGCGGCACGCCCCGGCTTCCGCGTCGACGACGACGCGCGGGCCGCCGCCGAGATCTGCCTGCGCCTGGACGGCCTCCCGCTCGCCATCGAACTGGCCGCGGCCCGCCTGCGGATGCTCACGCCGCGCCAGATCGCCGACCGCCTCGACGACCGCTTCCGGCTCCTGACGAACGGCGCCCGCACCGTCCTGCCGCGCCAGCAGACCCTGCGCGCCGTCGTCGACTGGTCCTGGGACCTCCTCGACGCCGCCGAACGCGCCGTCCTGCGCCGCCTCTCGGTCTTCGCGGGCGGCTGCGACCTCGCCGCCGCGGAGGCCGTCTGCGCCACGGACGTCACGGATGCCATGGACGTCATGGATGTCGCGGACATTCCTGAGCTGCTCGGGTCGCTCGTCGACAAGTCCCTGGTCGTGGCCGCCCCTTCGGCCCGCGGCGACGTGATGCGCTACCGGCTCCTGGAAACCGTGTCCGAGTACGCGGCGCAGCGGCTCGACGAGGCGGGGGAGCGGACTGCGGCCGAGCGGGCGCACCTCACGCACTTCCGGGAGCTCGCCCGCGTCACCGACCCCGAACTGCGCGGCCACGGGCAGCGCGAGGCCATCGCGGCCCTGGAGACCGAGTACGAGAACCTGCGCACCGCGCTGCGCCGCGCCGTCGCCGCCCGCGACGAGCAGGAGGCGCTGTGCCTGGTCCTCTCCCTGTCGTGGTTCTGGCTGATGCGGGACCTGCGCACCGAGGCCCGGCACTGGTCCCGCGAGGTGACCGCGCTCGGCCCCGACCCGTTCGTGGAGCCCGTCACCCCCGTGGCGCCGCTGTACGAGCGCTGCACGGACACCCCGCCGCCCCTGCGCCCCGAGGTCCTTGAGGAGGCCCGGCGCGGTGTGCACCTCGTGGAGCTGTCCTGCATGGACATGGACCCGGAGGCCTGGCAGACCCCGCAGGCCGAGGCCAAGCTGCGCGCGATCCGCGACACCTACCGCGCGGGCCTGCCGCAGACCTGCCGGAACCCGGGCACCCTGTGGTTCTACGCCGTCCTCATGACCGGTGACTTCCGCCGACTGCGGGCGATCGTCGACGAGACCGTCGAGACCTGCCGCGCCCTCGGCTACACCTGGGAGCTCGCCGGATCCCTGCAGTGGCGCGCCAACATCCTCGCCAACCGCACCGACTGGGCGGGCGACGCGGGCCGCGACGCCGACGAGTCCCTGGAGATCTTCACGCGGCTCGGCGACACCTGGGGCATGGCCGAGGCCCTCGCCTCCCGCGGTGAGGCCCATGAGCGGCGCGGCGCCTATCTGCGGGCGGCCGAGGACTTCGAGGCCGCCATCGCGTACGCCGAGAGCCTGGGCGCCAAGGCGCAGGTGTCCCTCCTGACGGCCCGGCTCGGCGCGGCGCTCGTCGAGGCGGGCGCGGCCGAGCGGGGCGAAGCGCTGCTCAGGCGGGTCGCGGACAAGGGCGGCAGCCGTGTCCACCAGGCGCTGCCCGCCGCCCGGATCTATCTCATCGGGCTGCTCGGCCGCACCGGCCGCGTCCCCGAGGCGCGCGCCCAACTTGAGCTGCTGCGCGAGGAGTTCACGAGTATCGGCTTCGCCGTCTTCGACGGCACCGTGCTCGCCACGCAGGCCTGGCTCGACACGGTCGACGGCCGGCACGAGGACGCGCTCGCGCGCGCCCGCGAGGCCCTGGAGAAGGCCTCCGACCCGCTGTCGGTGATGGTGGCCCCGCAGCTGCTCGCCATCCACCTGGGCACCATGGCCCGCGCGCTCGCGTCGGCCCACCCGGACCGCGGCCGCGAGGCGGCCCGCATGCTCGCCGTGGCCGACCTGCGGCTGCCGCCCGGCCATGTGCCGTCCGCCCTGGAGCGGGAGATCAGGGACGCGGCCGAGCACGCGGCCCGCGCGGTGCTCGGCGACGCTGCCTACGCCGCCGCGTACGCCGAGGGCGACGGCCTCACCTGGGAGGAGGCCGTCGCCGCGGCCGGCCTGTGACCGGCGGCCGACACGTGCACGTCGTCGTGCGGGGCTGACGTCACGCCGTCACGCTCACGTCTTCGTACGGAACTTGTGGATCGCGATCGGCGCCATCACGGCCGTCAGGCCGACGGACCAGATCAGCGTCACCCACACGTCGTGCGCGACCGGCGCGCCGCCGTTCATCAGGCCGCGGGCGGCGTCGGCGAGCGACGACAGCGGGTTGTAGTCCGTGAACGCCTGCAGCCAGTCGGGCATGGACTCCGTCGGCGCGAAGATGGACGAGCCGAACTGCAGCGGCATCAGGACCAGGAAGCCCATGCCCTGGATGGCCTGGGCGCTCTTCATGACGACGCCCATGGTGAGGAAGATCCACATCAGGCCCACGCCGAAGGCCAGGGCGAGACCTATGGACGCGAGCAGGCCCGGGACGCTCTCCACGGAGAAGCCGATGATCAGGGCGACGACCAGCAGGATCGCCGTGGCGACGAGCATCCGCAGGAGCTCGACCACGATCTTGGCGACCATCACCGACGAGCGGCCGATCGGCAGCGACCTGAAGCGGTCCATCACACCGCTCTGGAAGTCCTGGTTGAAGCCCGTGCCCACACCCATGGCCATGTTCATCCCCATCATGGCCATCAGGCCGGGGATGACGTACTGGACGTACTCCTCGCGGCCGCCGCCGAGGGCCTGGCCGACCGAGCCGCCGAAGACGTACACGAACAGGAGCGTGAAGACGATCGGCATCAGGACGGCGTCGAACATCGACTCCGCGTCCTGCTTGATCCACAGCAGGTTGCGGCGGACCAGGGCGGCGGTGTGCCGCACGTGGGCGCGCGGGCCGATGCGGGCGTCGGGCGCCGACGTGGCGGCGGACTGCTGCTGTGCGGGCGGCGCGGAGGGCGCCTCCACGGTGGTGGCACTCATGCGGCGACTCCCTCGAAGTCGATGGCCTTCGAGGACGCGGCGTCCTGCGACTCGCCGGTCTTGTGACCGGTGAGGGAGAGGAACACCTCGTCCAGGCTGGGCAGTTCGGTGGCGATGTCGGACAGCGTGATGCCGCGGGCGGTGAGCGTGCCCACGACCGCCGTGAGCTGCTCGTCGCTGAGGATCGGCACCAGGACCGTGCCCGTCTCCGCGTCGACGGTGGTGGTGGCGAGGCCCGTGAGGCCCGCCTCGTCCAGGGCGGTGGCCGTGGGGTGCAGCTGGGCCGGGTCGGCCGGGCGGATGCGCAGGGTGCGGCCGCCGACCTTCGCCTTCAGCTCCTCGATGCCGCCGCCCGCGATGACCTTGCCGCGGTCGATGACCGTGAGCTCGCTCGCGAGCTGCTCGGCCTCCTCCATGTACTGCGTGGTCAGCAGGACGGTGACGCCGTCGCCGACCATGCGCTTGACCTCGTCCCAGACCTCGTTGCGCGTGCGCGGGTCCAGGCCGGTGGTCGGCTCGTCGAGGAACAGCACGGCCGGGCTGCCGATCATCGACGCGGCCAGGTCGAGGCGGCGGCGCATGCCTCCGGAGTACGTCCTCGCGGGGCGCCGCGCGGCCTCCGTGAGCGAGAACCGCTCCAGGAGCCCGTCCGCGCGGGAGCGGGCCTCCTTGCGGGAGAGGTCGAGCAGGCGCCCGATCATGTAGAGGTTGTCCCAGCCGGTCAGCTTCTCGTCCACCGAGGCGTACTGACCGGTGAGGCCTATCACGCGGCGCAGCTGGCGAGGCTGGCGCAGCACGTCGTACCCGGCGACGAAGGCGGTGCCGGAGTCGGGGGTGATGAGCGTGGAGAGGCAGCGGACGAGCGTGGTCTTCCCGGCGCCGTTGGGGCCGAGGACACCGAGGACCGTGCCCTCGTGGACGTCCACGTCGACGCCGTCCAGCGCCTTGGTCTCGCCGTAGTGCTTGACAAGACCCCGTACCGAAACGGCGCTGCCCGCGCCGCCCGCTCCCCGTTGGGGCTTGTTGTCGATGCGTGTCATGCCTTCCATGAGATCAGGCACCACCGACAATCCACCGACAGATCTCCTACAGGCAGACGACAGCCCGCCGATAGGGGGTTGTCGGCGGGCTGTCGAGGGTGCCGCAGTGGCTCAAAATGTGCCTCGCGATGCGGCACGCTGTGCCGGATGGCTAGGGGGGCCGCTAGTGGACGGCGTGCTCCGGGGCCGGGAAGGCACCGCCCACGACGTCCTGTGCGAAGGACTTCACGGCCTGGCCCATGACGCCGCGCAAGTCCGCGTACTGCTTCACGAACCGCGGCATCTTGCCCGGCGTGAGGCCCAGCATGTCGGTCCACACCAGGACCTGGGCGTCGCACTCGACGCCGGCGCCGATCCCGACGGTCGGGATGTGCAGGGACCGGGTGACCTCGGCGGCCAGCTCGGCCGGTACGAGTTCGAGGACGACCGCGAACGCGCCCGCGGCCTCCGCGGCCTTGGCGTCGCGGAGCAGCTGCTGGGCCGCCTCCTCGCCGCGTCCCTGGACGCGGTAGCCCATCGTGTTCACGGACTGCGGGGTCAGGCCCAGGTGGGACATGACGGGGATGCCGGACTGCACGAGCAGCTCGGTCTGGGCGAGCGACCGCTCCCCGCCCTCCAGCTTGACCGCGCCGACGCCCGCCTCCTTGACCAGGCGGGTCGCCGAGCGCAGCGCCTGGACGGGGCCCTCCTGGTACGAGCCGAAGGTCAGGTCGGCGACGACCAGGGCGCGGCTCGTGCCCCGGACGACGGCCGAGGCCATCACGGCCATCTCGTCGAGGGTGACGGGCACGGTGGTGTCGTACCCCAGGTGGCAGTTGCCCGCGGAGTCGCCGACGAGCAGGACCGGGATGCCGGCCTCGTCGAAGACCGACGCGGTCATCGCGTCGTACGCGGTGAGCATGGGCCACTTCTCGCCGCGCTCCTTGGCGGCGGTGATGTCGCGCACGGTAATGCGGCGCGTGCCCTTGCCGCCGTACAGCGCCTTGCTGCTGTCGGGTGTCTGCCCCTGGGGGGCAGGGCTCTGGGCAGCCGAAAGCTGCGTCATCGCAACGGCTCCTTCTGTCGTCTCGAGGCGCCCTGACGGCGTCCCCGGATCACCTCCATGGTGGCATCGCGTGCCGCCCGGCGGCTAGGGGGGTTTCTTCCAGCCATTTCTGGTGGCTCCCCGGGAGGGAAAACCCCGGTAAAGCCTTTTCCAATACGAGACGGTCTCGTATCGAAATGTGTCTAGGCTGGATCGCATGACAACACCTGCCGCCCCCGGCGCTCCCCGCATACCGGAGGCCGTCCACCGGCGCCGCTGGGCGATCCTCGGCGTCCTGATGCTCAGCCTGCTGATCGTCGTTCTCGACAACTCGATCCTGAACGTCGCCATCAAGACCATCTCGACACCCGAACCCACCGGCCTCGGCGCCACCCAGGGCGAGCTCGAGTGGGCGATCAACTCCTACACGCTCGTCTTCGCGGGCCTGCTGTTCACCGCGGGCCTGCTCGGCGACCGGATCGGCCGCAAGAAGATCCTGATCGGCGGACTCGTCGTCTTCGGCATCGGCTCCGCGCTCGCCGCGCAGTCCGGCTCGCCCGTCCAGCTCATCGCGTTCCGCGGGGTGATGGGCCTCGGCGCCGCCTTCGTGATGCCCGCGACGCTCGCCGTCCTCATGAACGTCTTCGAGCGCGAGGAGCAGCCCAAGGCCATCGGCATCTGGGCCGGCGGCGTCGGCCTCGGCGTCGCGATCGGCCCGATCACCGGCGGCGTGCTGCTCGACCACTTCTGGTGGGGCTCGGTCTTCCTCATCAACGTACCGATCGTGATCATCGCGGTCGTCCTGATGCTCGCCCTCGTGCCGGACTCCAAGGACCCCAGGCCCGGCCGCATCGACCTCGTCGGCGTCGCCCTGTCGGTCGTCGGCCTCGTGCTGCTCGTCTACGGCATCATCAAGGGCGGCCAGCTCGCCGACTTCACCGACCCGGCGGTGCTCGCCACCGTCCTCGCCGGTCTCGCCGTGCTCGTCGGCTTCGTCTGGTACGAGAAGCGCAGCGACCACCCGTCCATCGACATCTCGTACTTCAAGAACCGCGTCTTCTCGGCGGCGATCACCGCGATCGCCCTCGTCTTCTTCGCGCTCATGGGCGTGACGTTCTTCGCGGTCTTCTACACGCAGAGCGTGCGCGGCTACTCGCCGCTCGAGACCGGTCTGTTGATGCTGCCGCTCGCCGTCGCCCAGCTGATCTTCGCGCCGCGGTCGCGGCTCGTCGTCGAGCGGTTCGGTGTCCGGGCGGTGTGCGCGGGCGGCCTCGGGCTCGTCACCGTGACGCTCATCGGCTTCGCCACGCTCGACGCCGACACCCCGATCTGGGTCATGGAGGTCATCTTCTTCGTCATGGGCGCGGGCATGGCGCACATCATGACGCCCACCAGCGTGGTCATCATGCAGGCGCTGCCCCGCGAGAAGGCGGGCTCCGCGTCCGCGCTCAGCAACACCTTCCGGCAGGTCGGCGGCGCGCTCGGCATCGCCGTGCTCGGCTCGGTGCTCTCCACGGCGTACCGCGGCGGGGTGGAGGACGAGCTGCGGATGCTGCCCGAGGGGATGCGGCACACCGCGGGCGAGTCCATCGAGGCCACGCTCGGCGCCGCCGCGCGGCTCGGGCCCCGGGGCGAGGCGCTGGTCTCGTCGGCCAACGACTCCTTCCTGCACGCGATGCACGTCACCGCCCTGTGCGGGGCGGGCGTCGCCCTCCTCGGCGTAGTGATCGTCACCCTGTTCCTCCCGGGCAAGCCCCCCACCCGGCCGACGGACCGGGCCACCGAGTCCACGGACGACCAGGCCCCGGTACCCGCGAAGTCCTCCTGAGCTCCGACCGGGGATGCCCTGAGCTCTACCGGCAGGCGCCCGGCGCGCGGGCTGTGCCCACCCGTCCCGCCCTCTGGGCGGACCAGCTGCCCACAGCGGGAACAGCGGGCCGGGTGCCGCTGCCGCTACCGCTGTGGGCAATCGTCCCGCAGGGCGGGACGGGTGGGCACAGCCCACGCGCCGGGCGCCGCCCAGTCGGAGCTCAGGGATCAGGGGGACGCCCCGGGACCAGGGACCAGGGAGAATCACGGGACCCGCACAACCGCAGAGGAGTCGACACCGTGGAGAACGGCCACCCCGCCGAAGGCGCCCCCGCCCGAGGCCGCCCCCGCAGCGAGGCCGTCGAGCGGGCCATCCTCGACGGCGTCATCGCGCTCATCGAGGACGGGGTGCCGCTCGCCGAGCTGTCCATCGAGCGGATCGCCCGCACCGCGGGCGTCGGCAAGGCCACGATCTACCGGCGCTGGAGCGGCAAGGAGGAGATCTTCGTCGACGTCCTGCGCACCCTGGAGGAGCCGCCCGCCGTCCTGCCCGGCACCTCCATGCGCGACGACCTCGTCGCCCTCGTCGAGCAGCTCCGCCGCCGCGGCCTCAACATGCGCGCCTCCGCACTTCTTCACAATGTCTTCGCGCAGATGAAGAGCCTGCCAAAGCTGTGGGACGCCTACCACGCGATGGTCATCGACCCGCAGCGCCGCAGGGTGTACGACGTCCTGCGGCGCGGCGCCGAGAACGGCGAGCTGCGCCGGGACGTCGACATCGTCCTCGCCAACGAGCTCTTCGTCGGCCCCATGCTGCTGCGCACCGTGCTGCGCCCCGACGCCCCCCTCGACGAGGACCTGGCCGAGCGGATCGTCGACACGGTCCTCGAAGGGCTGCGGCCCCTGGACCGGACGGGGCGTACGAGCGTGGAGTGAGGCGCCGGAGCAAGGCCCCGGAGTGCGCCCGGCCGCGGGCCCCGGGATGCTAGCGTGGCGCCCCCTGAACCGCCCATGACCCGCGGGCAATATGCACGTTTCGTCACAGTACGCGGACCTGCGGGCGCATCCGGAACCTCTCGCGCCCCCTTGCTCGTCCTCGTGCCCGTACGGCCGTTCCAGGACGGCGGGGACGCACCCGATCATCGCCTAGGGTTTCCAGGGCGGGGACGACGGTGTGCACGGCAGTCAGTGAGGCGACGAGAGTATGGCGCAGGCGTACAAGGCGGAGACGGACAGCGGTGGCGCGCGGCCCGAGCGCCCGGGCTCCCGGCTGCGGCGCTTCGCCGACGGCTGGCGGGACCACCCCGGCATCTGGCGGCGCGGCCTCGTCACGGCCGGGCTCGCGGTCCTGCTCGGCCTGATCATGCTCCTTCACGCCCAGATCCCCAACGGCGTGGGCAACCTCGGCAGTCTCACCGAGACGTTTCTGCCCTGGCTCGGCGTCTTCGTCCCGGTCCTGCTCGTCATCGCCGTCGTCCGCAAGTCCGTGACCGCCCTGATCGCCCTCCTCCTCCCGGTGATCGTCTGGCTCGACGCCTTCGGCGGCCTCATCACCGACAAGTCCGGCAGCGGCGGCGACCTCATGGTCGCCACGCACAACGTCAACGCGGACAACCCCGACCCGGCGGGCACCGCGCGCGACGTCGCCGCGTCCGGCGCGGACGTCGTCGCCCTCGAGGAGCTCACCTCCGCCGCCGTGCCCACGTACGAGAAGGCCCTCGAAGGCACGTACAAGTACCACTCGGTCCAGGGCACCGTCGGCCTGTGGAGCAAGTACCCGCTGACCGGCACCAAGCCCGTCGACATCAAGCTGGGCTGGACCCGTGCGATGCGCACGACCGTCAACACCCCCAAGGGCCAGGTCGCCGTCTACGTCGCGCACCTGCCGTCGGTGCGCGTCAAGCTCGACGCGGGCTTCACCGCCAACCAGCGCGACAACAGCGCCGACGCGCTCGGCGAGGCCATCTCCCACGAGCAGCTCGGCAAGGTCGTCCTGCTCGGCGACCTCAACGGCACGATGAACGACCGCGCCCTGAACGCGGTCACCTCGCAGCTGCGCTCCACGCAGGGCGCCGCGGGCGACGGCTTCGGCTTCAGCTGGCCCGCGTCGTTCCCGATGGCCCGCATCGACCAGATCATGGTCAAGGGCGTCGAGCCGGTGGCCTCCTGGACGCTGGGGCGGACGGGCAGCGATCACCTGCCGGTGGCGGCGCGGGTGGATCTCTGACGGTCGCCCGTCATCCGTTCTTGACGCCGTGGAGCACCCCGGCGCGGAATACTCGGTGCGGCCGCCTTTGTTCCGTACGTAAACTTACGGGTTCCCCTCGCCCGCTTCCCCCGCGCCCCTGGAAGGTTCCTCCATGCCCCTGGCCCTGCTCGCCCTCGCCGTGGGCGCCTTCGGCATCGGCACCACCGAGTTCGTGATGATGGGCCTGCTGCCCAACGTCGCCGACGACCTCCACATATCCATCCCGATCGCCGGGCACCTCGTCTCCGCGTACGCCCTCGGCGTCGTCATCGGCGCCCCGCTGCTCGCCGCCGTCACCGCGCGCCTTCCCCGGCGCCGGGTCCTGATCGGCCTGATGGTCCTGTTCGTCGTCGGCAACGCGCTGTCGGCCGCCGCCTCGGACTACCACCTGCTCCTCGCCGCCCGCTTCCTCAGCGGCCTGCCGCACGGCGCCTTCTTCGGCGTCGGCGCCGTCGTCGCCACCGGGCTCGTCGCGCCCGAGCGCAAGGCGCGGTCCGTTTCGCTGATGTTCCTCGGTCTGACCGTCGCCAACGTCGTCGGCGTACCCGTCGCCACGCTCATGGGCCAGCAGCTGGGCTGGCGCGCCACGTTCCTCGCCGTCAGCGCCATCGGGCTCGCCGCCATCGCCGCCCTCGCCCTGCTCGTCCCCGCCGACCACGGTGAGGGCGCCGCCGTCGGCCTGCGCGGCGAGCTGCGCGCGCTCGGCTCGCTGCCCGTCTGGCTCGCCCTCGGTACGACCGTCGCGGGCTTCGGGGCCCTCTTCGCCGCGTACAGCTACGTCACGCCGATGCTCACCGACTCCGCCGGGTTCGCCGAGGCCAGCGTGACGCTGCTGCTCGCCCTCTTCGGCGTCGGCGCCACCGCCGGGAACCTGCTCGGCGGGCGGCTCGCCGACCACGCCCTGCGCGGCACCCTCTTCGGCGGGCTCGCCTCCCTGGCCCTCGTCCTCGCGCTCTTCCCCCTCTTCATGCGGGCCGAGTGGAGCGCCGCGGTCGGCGTGACCCTGCTCGGTACGGCCGCCTTCGTCACGGGGTCGCCCCTTCAGCTCATGGTCATGGAGAAGGCCGCCGCCGCGCCGTCCCTCGCCTCGTCGGCGAACCAGGCGGCGTTCAACCTCGCGAATGCCGGTGGTGCGTGGATCGGGGGGCTCGCCCTTGCGGCGGGCTTCGGGGTCACGTCCCCCGCCGTGGCCGGGGCCGGGCTTGCCGTTCTGGGGGTGGGGGTGGCGGGCCTCGCCTACGCGGTCGACGTCCGTCGAGGGTCCGCCGGGGGCCGCCTCATCGCCACGAACACCCACCCCACCCGAGTCCACACCTGACCCACCCCGACGGTTCCCCGCCCACCCCTCCCCGCCGCTACCGCCGCGGCTCTCTCCCACCCGCCCGCCCGTTTCCACCCCCACGCGGGGTGGACGCCCCTGGCGCTGGTTGCCCGCCACCGGCGTCTGCGGCTCCCTGCCGCTCAGCTTCCACCCGGACGCGGGGTGGGAGCCTCTGGCGGTGGCTGCTCGTCGTTGGGGTACCGCGGCTCTCCGTCGCTGCCGCGGCGGTTTTTTCCCACCCGCCCGCCCGTTTCCACCCCCACGTGAGGTGGACGCCCCTTGCGGGGGTGGTTCGTCGTTGGCGTCTGCGGGCTGTAGGCGCCGATGGTGCGCAGCCCCCACGAGGAGCATCCACCCCGCGGGAGGGGGTCACGGGCGGGCGGGTGGGAACAACCGCCGCGGTAGCGGCGGGGCTGTCTGCCGGGCGGTAGACGCCGATGGTGTGCAACCACCATGAGGAGCGTTCGTCCTGCGGGAGAGGGGCACGAGTGGGCGGGTGGGGAACTGCCGGCGCGGTAGCGGCGGAGAGCCGCAGGCGCCGATGGTGTGCAAGCCCCACGAGGGGTGTTCGCCCTGGGGGAGGGGGTCACGGGTGGGCGGGTGGGAGAGAATCGCCGCGGTAGTGGCGGGGAGGGGCGGGCGCCGACGGCGAGTAACCCCCACAAGGGGCGTCCACCCCGCGTGGGGGTGGAAACGGGTGGGCGGGTGGGAAAGGTTGGTCAGAGGCTTTCGCGCCAGGCGTTGGTGATGGGGAGGCGGCGGTCCTTGCCGAAACCCTTCGCGGAGATCTTCGTCCCCGGCGGATACTGCCGCCGCTTGTACTCCGCGGCGTCCACCATCCGCAGCACCTTCGCGACGAGCCCCGCGTCGAACCCGGCGCGGACGATCGCGTCGGCCCCCTGATCCCGGTCCACGTACAGATCGAGCATCGCGTCGAGGACCTCGTAGTCCGGCAGGGAGTCGGTGTCCACCTGGTCCGGGCGCAGCTCCGCGCTCGGCGGCTTGGTGATGGAGTTCTCGGGGATCGGCGGGGTCTGCCCCCGCTCGGCGGCCGCCCCGTTGCGCCACTTGGCGAGCCGGAAGATGGCGGTCTTGTACAGGTCCTTGATGGGCCCGTACGCGCCCACCGAATCCCCGTACAGCGTCGAATAGCCCACGGCCAGCTCGGACTTGTTGCCCGGCGCGAGCACGATGTGGCCCTCCTGGTTGGAGATCGCCATGAGCATCGTGCCGCGCAGGCGCGACTGCAGGTTCTCCTCGGCGAGCCCGCTGAGCCCCAGGGACTCCATGTACGCGTCGAACATCGGCGCGATGGGCACGGTACGGAGATTCAGCCCCGTGCGCCGCGCCAGCTCCTCCGCGTCGCCGATGGAGTGCTCGGAGGAGTAGCGGGACGGCATGGCGACCCCGTACACGTTCTGCGCGCCGAGCGCGTCGCAGGCGATGGCCGCGGTGAGCGCCGAGTCGATGCCTCCGGAGAGCCCGATGAGCACGGACCGGAAGCCGTTCTTCGCGACGTACGCGCGCAGGCCCACGACGAGCGCCGAGTACACCTCCTCGTCGTCGTCGAGCCGCTCCGCGTAGCCACCGGTGAGCTCCGCCTCGTACGGCGGCAGCGGGTCCGCGGAGATCGTCACGTGCTCGACGCGCAGGCCGTCGTCGACCACGCCCGACGGTGGCGTCGCCGCGGCCGCGGGCAGCTCCAGGTCGAGGACCACGCAGCCCTCCGCGAACTGCGGTGCCCGCGCGATGACTTCGCCGTCCCTGTCGACGACGATCGAGTCGCCGTCGAAGACCAGCTCGTCCTGGCCGCCGATCATCGCGAGGTACGCGGTGGTGCAGCCCGCCTCCTGGGCGCGCTTGCGGACCAGTTCGAGGCGCTGGTCGTCCTTGTTCTGCTCGTACGGAGAGGCGTTGACGGACAGGAGCAGGCCCGCCCCCACCGTGCGGGTCGCCGGGACGCGGCCGCCGTCCTGCCACAGGTCCTCGCAGATGGCGAGGGCCACGTCGACACCGTGGACGCGGATGACGGGCAGCGTCTCGCCGGGCACGAAGTAGCGGAACTCGTCGAACACGCCGTAGTTCGGCAGATGATGCTTGGAGAAGGTCAGGGCCACCTCGCCCCGGTGCAGCACGGCGCCCGCGTTGCGGGGCGCGCCGGCGGGCTGGCCGTAGCGGGGCTTCGCCTCGTCGGTGCGGTCCAGATAGCCGACGACGACGGGGAGTTCGCCCAGGCCCTCGTCCACGAGGCGGGTCGCGAGGGCGACCAGGGCGTGGCGGGACGCGGAGACGAAGGACGAGCGCAGGGCGAGGTCCTCCACCGGGTAGCCGGTCAGCGCCATCTCCGGGAACGCGACGAGGTGCGCCCCCTGCTCGGCGGAGTGCCGGGTCCAGTGGACGATCGCCTCGGCGTTCTGGGTGAGATCGCCGACGGTCGAGTCGATCTGATTCAGGGCGAGGCGTAGTTGAGGCACGGGCTCAGTCTAATCGTCAAAGCGACGCGATGCTCCTGGGTGGGGCCGCGAGGCCCCTTCGGGGGAGGGTGCACCGTGGTCGCCGGGTGCGTCTTTTCGGTGCGGGTGTGCCCCGGCGTGCGCCTCGTCCGTCGTGGTGCGGGGCCGCGCCGGTATGTCCGTACTCGCCCGCATGGCATCCGTCGTACGGCGGACGCGGGTCGTCCCGTGTCACCTGGCTCCGTTCGGACATACCGGCACGGCCCCTCCCGTTGTTTCGCGGCTGCGGCCCGGTGGGTGGTGCGCTGTGGGCTGCGGCGGGCGGGGGCCTGGCGGCTCCCGCCCGCTCACGGGGCGGGTGTCAGCGGCGGTAGCCCAGGACCGTCATCATGCCTGCCTCCGCGTGGTAGACGTTGTGGCAGTGGATCATCCACAGGCCCGGGTTGTCCGCGTCGAAGTCCACGGTCAGCGAGCCGTTCGGCAGCACGATCGCCGTGTCCTTGCGGGGGCGGCCGGGGGCGTTCGCCAGGGCGAAGGTGTGCCCGTGGAGGTGGAGGGGGTGCCACATCGACGTGGAGTTGGTGAACTCCAGGCGGACCCGCTCGCCCGCGCGCACCGGGTGGCGCTGGTCGGGGGAGTAGGGCTTCTTGTCGAACGCCCAGTCGTACTTCGCCATGCCGCCCGTCAGCCGGATCTTGAGCGTCCGGTCCGGCTTGCGGGGCCGCAGGGCCACGGACTCGTCCGCCGTGAGCTTGTCCGCCAGCAGGACGCGGCCCTTCAGCTCCTTGGGGCGGGTGGAGGGGGACGGTGTCGTGCCGGTGCCGGTGCCGGTGCGGAGGATCGCCTGGGCCGCCGCCTTCTTGCCCTCGGCCACCGCGGTCAGGGGGAACACACCGTCCTTCGCGGTGACCAGGACGTCGTAGCGCTCGCCCATGCCCAGGAGGAGGGCGTCCGTCTTCGTGTGCCGCACGGGGAAGCCGTCCGTGTGCGTGACCGTCAGCTCGTGGCCGCCCAGGGCCACGCGGAAGGCCGTGTCACCGCCCGCGTTGATCAGGCGCAGGCGGATGCGGTCGCCCGGCCGTGCGCGGAAGGACGCGGGGGACTCGGGCGTCCGGCCGTTGATCAAGTAGTGCGGGTACGCCACGTCCCCCGCGTCCGGGCCGAGGACGTCGCTGTTCGCCCCCATCAGCATGCGGGAGGGGGCGGGGTTGTTGGTGCGCGAGGGGGTGGGTTCCTTGGTGGGGGAGGGGGTGGGCTTCTTGGTGGGGGCGGTGTTCTTGGAAGGGGTGGGTGCGGACATCTGTGACATGTCGTGGCCCTCGTGGGCGCCGCCTCCGCCGTGGTCCATGCCGCCGCCCATGCCGCCGCGCAGCTCCTTCAGGATCGCGTCCGGCGTGGAGCCGTCCACGCCGTCCACCCAGTCGTCCAGGACGATCACCCACTCCTTGTCGTACGCCAGCGGCTCCTTGGGGTCGTCGATGATCAGCGGTGCGTACAGGCCGCGGTCCTGCTGGGTGCCCGAGTGGGGGTGGAACCAGTACGTCCCCGGGTGCGGGGCCTTGAAGCGGTACGTGAAGTCGGCGCCCGGCTTGATGTCCCGCTGGGTGAGGGCGGGGACGCCGTCCATGTCGTTGCGCAGGGCCAGGCCGTGCCAGTGCAGGGTCGTCGGCTCGGGGAGGTGGTTGGCGAGGGTGACCGCGAGCGTGTCGCCCGCGGTGGCGCGGATCTCCTTGCCGGGCAGGTCGTCGCCGTACGCCCAGGACTTGACCGTGCGGTCGCCCAGGTCGAGCGTCGCCGGCATGGCCATGAGCTTCAGCTCGCGCAGCCGGCCGCCGCCGGGGCGCTTCTTCTCGGCGGCGGCGACCTCCTGGCCGGTGGGCGTCACATAGTCCGCCGTGGACGGGCCGCCCTTGCCGCCGTGGCCGGAGTGGGAGCCTCCGCCGCCGGAGCAGGCGGTCACGAGCCCCGTCCCGGCGGTGGCGAGCGCGGCGCCGAGCAGGGCGCGGCGCGATGTACGGGTGGTGAGTGTGCGCATGGCTGAGTGCACCTCGTCTGTGTGGTGTGTGCTGTGCGTGCAGATGGGCGCGTCTGCTGCTTCTGGTACACCGGTCGGCGTCCGCGGGTTCCCGATTCGGGAAGTGGGTTCCCGATTCGGGAAGGCGGACGTGCGGGCAGCCTGAAGCAGCCGGTGCGCCGGTCTAGATGCGCAGTACCGACAGACGGGAGAGCAGGGCGCGGGGCGGGGGCGGGTTGGGGCGCAGCGCGTCCAGGACGCCGGTGGGCTTCCGCGTGGGGGCGGTGGTGGCGGTCGTCAGGGACCGTGTTGCCCTGCGTAGCAGCGCGAAGGTGAGGGCCGCGCCCAGGACCGCCAGGCACATGGACAGCGGGTCCATGCCTGTGCTGCTCATTCCTGTGCCGTGGGACGGCGGGCGCTCGGGCGCTGGTGCGGCGTGTGGCGCGGGTGCAGCGTGGGGGGTGGGTGCGGCTGCCTGCTCGTCATGGGCGGCTGCGGCTGTTTTCGCTGCGGCTTTCGTTTCGGGGGTCTCGCCGTGCGGTGTCCCCTGGTGCCTGGCCGCTGGCTGCGCCGCGGTGGCCTGCGGCCCGCTTTCGTGCTCCTGGGGATGTCCCAGCGTATGCATCGCCACGATGCCGAAGAGGAGTGCCACGAGCAGCAGGAGCCTGCCCGCGGTCGTCGTCCTCCTCGTCGTCATGGGCGGGAGCCTACCCCTACCCGGTATCACGTGATTCGCGGGGCCCGGAGCGATCGTTGATCATTGGCGCATGAGCACTACGGACAGGCCGGGACAGAGCGGACCCGGTGGGGCGGACGGCGGCGCGGACAGCGGCGCGGTCACGGCGATCGATGATGTTGTCGCACGGAAGGCACAGACAGACCAGACAGACCAGACGGATCAAGCGGATCAGGAAGGGCGGAGCGGGGAGCACGGGGCGCAGCGGGGTGTCCCCCTGCCGAACACCATCTCCTGGGTGACCCTCGCCCTTATGACCACCGCCTCGGTGGCGAGCCTTCGGCCCTCGCCCACCATGGCCATCTACGGGCTCGCCGCGGTCTTCCTCTACCTGCTGCCCGCCGTCGTCTTCCTGCTGCCCACCGCCCTCGTCGGCGCCGAGCTGGCCTCCGGCTGGACCGGCGGCATCTACCGGTGGGTGAGCGAGGCGCTCGGCAAGCCGCTCGGCTTCGTCGCCGTGTGGTGCCAGTTCGCCATGACCATCGCGTACTACCCGAGCCTGCTCGCGTACGTCGCCTCGACCTTCGCGTACGTCGTCCACCCGGACCTCGCCGAGAACGGTCTCTACGTAGCGATCGTCATCGTCGTCATCTACTGGACCGGCGTGTGGGTCACCTCGCGCGGCACCAAGACCGTCGCGGGCCTCTCCTCGCTCGGGCTCGTCATCGGCACGCTCGTGCCGGGCGTCGTCCTGGTGGTGCTCGGCATCGTCTTCCTGGGGCAGGGCAACGAGCCCGCCGCGCCCATGACGACCGACCACTGGCTGCCGCCGTGGACGGGCCTCGCCAGCCTCGTCCTCATCGTCAACAACTTCCTGTCGTACGCGGGCATGGAGATGAACGGCGTGCACGTCTCGTCGCTGCGGCGGCCGCGTACCGAGTACCCGCGGTCGATCTTCCTCGCCACCGGGCTGGTGCTGTTGATCTTCATCCTTCCCGCGCTCGCCATCAGCTGGGTCATGCCGTCCGAGGAACTCAGCCTCACCGCCGGTCTGATGCAGGCCTTCCAGGCCTTCTTCGACCACTTCCACGTCGGCTGGATGACGAAGGTCGTCGGCATCATGCTCGTCCTCGCGGCGCTCGGCGGCATGCTGACGTGGCTCGCGGGGCCCGCCAAGGGCCTGGTGACGCTGGCGCGGCAGGAGGGGTATCTGCCGCCGTTCCTGCAGAAGTTCAACAAGCACGGCGTCCCCCTGAACATCATGGTCGCGCAGGGCGTCATCACTACCTTGATCGGTGTTCTGTACGCGTTCAGCGGTGATGTCTCCAGCGCGTACTGGATGTTCTCCGTGATCACCGTGCAGATCTATCTGATCGCCTATCTGCTGATGTTCGTGGCCGTCGTACGGCTGCGGAAGACCCAGCCGCAGGTGGAGCGCGGCTTCGTCGTGCCCGCCGTGACGCTCGTCGCCGGGGTCGGCTTCATCGCCTCGGCCTGTGCGCTCGTCATCGGCTTCGTACCGCCCGACCAGTTCGGCGACGCGCCCCTGTGGCGCTATCTCCTCATCGTCGGCGGCGGGCTCCTCGCCATCGGTGTCGCGGCGCCCGCCGCGTTCCTCAAGTTCCGCAAACCGGAGTGGATCCACCCTGACCACCAGAGCGCGAACCGCGCGGACTAGCACCCGAACGCCGATGCCTGCCGAGCTCCGGGCCACCGCGGCGGCGCGCACCGCCGTCCCCGTCCTCCTCACGCTCGGGGCCCTCGCCTACACCTCCTGGGCCCTCGAAGCGTTCCTGCCGACGGGCCTGTCGCCGCTGCGGACGTACGTGAGCGAACTCGCCGCGGAGGACCAGCCGTACGGGGCGTTCTTCCGGGGGGTGGACTTCGCGGCGGGCGTCCTCGTGTGCGCGGGCGCCGGGGGCGCGCTGCTGCGGCCGCGCGCCGCCGCGCTGCCCGGAGTGCGGCACCCCGGGGTCCTTGCCGTCGCCGGGTGGGCCGGGATCGCCCTCTTCGGAGCGGCCACCGCCGCCGACTCACGGCTCCCGCTGAGCTGCGCGCCCACCGTGGACGCGGCCTGCGCGGCCCGTGAGGAGGCGGGCCAGGTGCCCTGGGCGCACTCCGCGCACACCGTCAGCAGCGGCGTGGCGGTGACGGGCGCGGTGATCGGGATGCTGCTGCTCACGGCGGCCGTACGGCGCGACGCGCCCGGTGCCGCAGGGGTGCGCCGGGCCTTCGCCGTGCTCCTCGCCGTCGAACTCGCCGCCACCGTCTGGACCCTGGCCGCCATCACCGCCTTCTACGCCGGGCACGGCACCTGGGCGCTCGGCATAGGGCAGCGGCTCCAGGTGCTCACCATCGCCGTGTTCCTGGCGGTGGTGGCCTGGCTCGTGCGGGCGGGGGCGGGGACGGCGGCGGGGCGGCGGGCGTGAGCGGGTACGTGTTCGTACGTCTCGACGGCGTGCCGCACCACGTGGAGGTGACCGGGGGAGGCCCCGTGTGCGTGCTCAGCGCGGGACTGGGGCTCGCGTGGTTCGAGTGGGACCCGGTCGTCCGGCTCCTCGCCCGCCATCGCACCGTCGTCCGCTTCGACCGTCCCGGGCTCGGGCTCAGCGGGCACGCGCGCGTGCCGCCCACGCTCTCCGGAGAGGCGGATCGGATCGCCCGCGTCCTGGACGCGGTCGGCCTCGGCGGGCGGGCCGTCACCGTCGTCGGGCACTCCCTCGCCGGGTTCCACGCGGAGGCCTTCGCGCGGCTTCACCCCGAGCGGACCGCCGCGCTCGTCCTCGTCGACTCCAGCGTCGAGGAGCGCACCCGGGCCCTTCCCGGGCGGGGGTTCCGGGTGGGGTGCGCGCGGGCGGGTGCGGGTGTGCTGAGCGCGGTGGGGGTGCCGCGGGCGCTGGGGCCGCTGCTCCGGGGTGGCTCCGTGCCGCGTGAGCTGCGGTGGGTGTACGGGGCGAGTCGGGTGTGGCGTGCGGGGCTCGTCGAGTACGTGACGTACGGGGACGTCGCGCATGAACTCGCCCTCCTCAGGGAGGAGGTACGGCTCCCTTCCGTGCCCGTCACCGTGGTCGCGGCCTCCCGGACGGGGGCGGGGCGCTGGGTCTCCCGCCAACGTGACCTGGCCGCGGGCCTCGGCGCCCACTTCCGCGTCCTCGCTCCCGCGACCCACGTCCCCATGCCGGACCACGCCACATCCCTCACCGAATCAATCCTCACCCCACCCCCCTGACCCTCCACCACACCCAACGCCCCCTACCCCCCGGCTAACGCGGCGTCCTCCCCCGCCCCTCCGCGCCCACCCGCCCCGCCGCTATCGCGACGGCATCTCCCCGCCCGCCCTCCTATGGCCAACTGCCCCTGGCTGCCCGCCCCTTGCCCTCCCGCCTGTGGGTGCCCGCGACCGCCGCTATCGCGGCGGCATCTCCCCACCCACGCCCAACCGCCCGTGACAGCCCACCCCGCCGCTACCGCGGGGGCACGACCTTCCGCCCGCGACCGCCCGTCCCGCCGCTATCGCGGCGGCTTCTCCCCGCTGGCCCTCCCACGACCAACTGTCCGTGGCTGTCCGTCCCTTGCCCTTTCGTCCATGGCCCTCTGTCCCGCCGCTACCGCGGCGGGATCCTCCCGCCCGCCCTCCCCATGGCCTTCCGTCCGTGGGTGCGCGTCCCGCCGCTGTCGCGGCGGCATTTCCCCGCCCGCCCACCCATGACCAACCGTCCTCGGCCGCCCACCTCTTGCCCTCCCGTCCACGGCCTCCGGTCCCGCCCTCCCCATGGCCTTGCGTTCGTGGGTGTGCGTTCCGCCGCTATCGCGGCGGCATCTTCCCGCCCGCCCTCCCATGACCTGCTGTTGGTGGGTGGGCGGTGGGGTGGGGGTGGGCGTCTTGAGTGGTTCCGGCCTGTAGTTGCCGATGGCGGGTAAGTCCCGTGGGGGGCGTTTGCCTGTGGGGAGGGTGGAAACGGCGGGCGGGTGGGGGACAGGCTGCCGTGGTAGCGGCGGGAGCCCGCAGTCGCCGATGGTGGGTAACCCCCACCAGGGGCGTCCACCCTGCGGGAGGGAGTCACGGGTGGGCGGGTGGGAGAGGTACCGCCGCGGTAGCGGCGGGGCCCGCAGGCGCCGGCAGTGGGCACCCCCGTCAGAGGCGTCCACCCCGTGTGGGGGGGGGCACGGTGGGAGAGATTCCGCTGCGGTAGCGGTGGGGCCCGCAGGCGCTGGTGGTGGGGAACACCCGCTAGGGGCATCCGCCCGTTGGTAGGGCAGAAACGGGTGGGAGAGATTCTGCCGCGGTAGCGGGGGCCCGCAGGCTCCGGTGGTGGGCGGCCACCGGCAGAGGCGCCCGCCTCGCGGGAGGCGGTCACGGGCGGGCGGGAGAGATTCCATCGCGGGAGCGGTGGGGGTCCGCAGGTGCAGGTGGTGGGTGGCTCCCGCTAGAGGCGTCGGGCCCGCGGGAGGTAGTCAGGGGCGGGTGGGCGGGCAGGGAAACCGCCGCTGTGGCGGTGGGGCCCGCGGGCGTCGGTGGTGGGTGAGCCCCGCCGGGGGCGTTCACCCCGCGTGGGGGTGGAAACGGGCGGGCGGGTGGGAAAGGCCCGGCTCAGGGGCGGAGGCGGTGGACGCTGTCGCGGATCACGATATGGGTGCCCAGAACGTACCGCTCGGGCCCACCCCGCGGCCCCGCAAGCGCCCGCCGAACCGCCTCCCGCCCCATCTCCTCCGCAGGAATCCGCACGGTAGTGAGCGCAGGCGTGACATCGGAGGCGACGGGATCGTCGTTGTAGCCGACGACGGAGACATCCGTCGGCACCCGCAGCCCGTACTCGCGCAGAGCGACGATCGAAGCGGCCGCCACCCGGTCGTCCCCCGCGAACACCGCCGTGAACTCCGGCTTGCCGTCACACGCGCGGAGCAGGTCGCGGATGGCCTCGTAGCCGTGGTGGGGGCCGAAGCCGACGCCGTGGACGAGGGCGTCGGACCGCGGCACCCCGTGGTCCTGGAGGGCCCGCAGATAGCCGCGCACCCGCGCTTCGCCGGTCGTGTTGCCGGGCTGGTAGCCGATGAGCGCGATGCGCCGGTGGCCCGCCCCCAGCAGATGGCTCGTCACGGCGTGGGCGCCCGCCTCGTTGTCGTACTCGACGACCAGCGCGGGCACGTCCGGCGCGGGCGCGGGGCGGCCGCACAGGACGAGCCGGGAACCGGCGGCGGCGAGGGCCTGGGCGTAGCGGGCCATCCGCTCGCGGTACTCGTCGTCCTCGATGACGCCGCCCACGAGGACCACGGCCTCGGCGGCCTGTTCGCGCATCATCTGCACCAGGGCGAGCTCCCGCGCGGGGTCGCTGCCCGTGGAGGCCACGAGCGTCAGCCTGCCGTGCTGGGCGGCCTCCATCTCCACGCCCTGCGCGACGTACGCGAAGAACGGGCTCAGCACGTCGTAGAGGAGCACGGCGATCGTCTTGCGGCCCGCGCCCGCGAGCCCGCGGGCGTGCGCGTTGGCCACGTAGTCCAGGTCCTTGACGGCCCGCAGCACCTTGGCGCGGGACGTCGCCGACGTCGGGTAGTTGCCCGCGAGGACCCGCGAGACGGTCGCCACGGAGACACCCGCGCGCTCCGCCACGTCGCGGATGGTGACCCGTTCCCCCACTGCTCGCTCTCCTCAACTCACCCGAAGACTCAACCCGAAGACTCAACCCGAAGACTCAACCCGATGACTCACCGGATGACACGCCGGACGAGTCATCCGATCCACGGCGCCGGTCGCGCCCCGGACCATCATCGCCCCCACAGCCCCGGCCCCGCCTCAGTGCGCGGCCTCGTACTCCGCCGCGAACTCCTCGGCGCACTTGTCGCCGCCCTGCGCCCGCCACTTCTTGTACACCCCGTCCCACGCGGACAGCGGCTTGCGTCCGGACACGACGGCCGTGACGCCGTCCTCGACGATCTGCTGGAGGGCCGCGCCCTGCCGGTTGAACGTCGCCGACTGCAGGCCCCAGCGGTCGTTGGGCGCGAGCAGCGGCACGACCTTCTTCTCCCAGGCGTGCAGGCGCTTGGTGAGATCCGCGTGCCCGGGGAAGTAGAGGGGCTGCGGCGCGTCCATCACATAGGGGAACGGCAAGTTGGTGCGGGATTCAATAAGGCCCCTCTCCGTAGGGATGGGATCGCCGTTCCTGTCGTACGTGAAGTGGGTGCCCTCCACTCCGTAGTGGGCCAGTTCGTACTCCTTGGACCCGAACGGAGAAGCCAGCCAGTCGAGGACGCGGAGGATGAGCCGGATGCGCTCCTTGGGCGCCTTCTTGATGACGGTGTAGCCGAAACAGCCGCGGTTCTGCTGGTAGCGGGGCGTCGCGCCGGCGACGGCGTACGGCTCGGCGACATCGAGGGTGTACGCGTCCTTGATGCCCTGCGCGTTGGAGAGCACCGCGCCCCAGCCGTCCGTCATGGAGCGGACGGTGCCGTTGTAGAACAGGGTCTTCAGGTCGACCTGGGACAGGGAGGTCGCGTCCGCGTTGTACGAGCCGTCGGCGCGCAGCTTCGCCATGAACTCCAGGGCGGCCCGGAACTCGTCGGTGCCGTACATCGGCGTCACCGAGCCGCCCCTGATCCGCCACTCGTTGGGCGCGCCGTGCCACAGCGCGTGGTACAGGTAGCCGTAGTAGCTGACCGTCGACGCGCCGAGCGCGTGCTTCTTGCCGCCGGACGCCTCCTTGGCCATCGTCCGGAACGCGTCGGCCGTCATGCCCGGCTCGTAGCCCGCGTCGGCGAAGGCCTCACGGTTGAGGAACATCGCCCCCTGCACCTTGGCCCGTTCGACCGGCAGGCCGTAGATGCGCCCGGCGATGCGGCCCATGCCCTGCCAGGCGTACGTGGGGATGGCGGCGAGATTCGGGTAGTCCTTGACCGCGTCGCCCGACAGATGGCCGGTCAGGTCGGCGCAGCGGGCCCGTACGAACTGGGCCTCGCGCGGCAGCACGTACCCGCCGCCGATGTTGAGGACGTCCGGCAGGTCGTCGCTGTCGCCCGCCATGAGCGTGGCCATCTTCGCGCGGAAGTCGGCGTCGGGCACGACCGTGAACTCGACGTCGACGCCGAGCGCCGCGTTCATCGCCTGCCAGTATGCGTTGGACCCCACCGGCTTCGGCGGGGTGCCGTACGTGATGGTCAGAACCCGGATCTTCTCCTTGCCCGTGCCGGGCTTCCCGGACGTCGCGTCGACCAGCTTGTGCGGGTACGAGGTGAAGCCGGGCTGCACACCGTCGGACGTCGGCGGGAGATCGGGCGCGGGACCCTCGGCCGGTGCGTACGTCGGCCAAGGGGCCGCCTTCTTCCCGGCGTTGGACACGTCACCGCCGCCGGAGCCGGTGGAGCAGGCGGTGAGCAGGGCGGGCGCGGCGAGGGCGGCGCCCCCGGCGGCGATCGAGCGCAGCAGCGTGCGGCGCGACGGGTGCGACAGGTACGACGGGTGCGACGGGTGCGGTAGGTGCGACGGGTGTGGCATGGGGGAACCCTGGGATCCGGACACGGTCTCGACCTTTCGAGCGGGGAAGGCGGCTCAGCTCTTGATGGCGCCGGTGAGCACGCCCTTGGTGAAGTACTTCTGCAGGAAGGGGTAGACGAGCAGGATCGGCACGGTGGCGATGACGAGGACGGCCATCTGCGTCGTCTGCGGCGCGGAGACCTGGCCCGCCTCGCTCAGGCCGGTGTCGGCGATCTGCGAGCCGCCGATGACGTACGTCCGCAGGACCTGCGACAGCGGCCAGTGGCCCGACTCCAGGTAGATCGAGGCATGGAACCAGGCGTTCCAGTAGCTCACCGCGTAGAAGAGGGAGATCACCGCGAGCGCCGCCCTGGAGAGCGGGAGCACGACGCGCCACAGGATCTGCCAGTCGCTCGCGCCGTCGAGCCGGGCCGCCTCGTACAGCTCCTCGGGGATGCCCTGGAAGAAGCCGCGCAGGACGACGAGGTTGAAGACGTTGATGAGGACCGGCGCGATCAGGGCGGCGTAGGTGTCCATCATGCCCATGCCCTTGACCAGCAGGAACGCCGGGATCATGCCGGGCGGGAAGAGGAAGGTGAACAGGATCAGGAGCAGCACGGGCCTGCCCCCGAAGACCCCGGGCCTGGCGAGCGCGTAGGCGAGGAACGTGGTGCACGCGAGGGAGAAGAGCGTGCCCGCGAGGGTCAGGCCCACGCTCACGCCGAGCGCCTTGGTGACGATGCCGCCGCTGAGGACCGTGCGGTACGCGCGCAGCGTCGGGTCGCTCGGCCACAGGACCCAGCCGCCGTTGTCGACGACCTCCCGGTTCGAGGCGAGCGACGTCGAGACGATCACCAGGAACGGGATGAGGACGAGCGCGAGCACGACGAGCACCGCGAGGGCCTTGGCCGCCTTGGTGAGGGGGCGCGGCCGCTCCAGCCAGGCCGGGCGCGTGGACCGGCGGGCGCTCGGGGTCCGTGTGCGGCCGCTCACTTGTAGAGCCCCTGCTCGCCGAGGCGGTGCGCGACCCGGTTGGCCGCGAAGACGAGCGCCGCGCCGACGACGCCCTTGAAGAGTCCGGCCGCCGCCGCGTAGCCGGTGTCGCCGCCGACGATGCCCTGCCAGAAGACGAAGGTGTCGAGGACCTCACCGGCCTCCGGGCCCACCGACTGCCGTTGCAGCAGCATCTGCTCGAAGCCGACGGACAGGATGTCGCCGAGCCGCATGATCAGCAGCAGGACGACGATGGGCCGGATGCTCGGCAGCGTGACGTGCCAGAACCGCCGCCAGGGCCCGGCGCCGTCGATCGCCGACGCCTCGTACAGCTGCTCGTCGACCTGCATCAGGGCGGCGAGGAAGATGATCGTGCCCCAGCCCGCGTCCTTCCAGATGGCCTCGGCGACGACGAGGGGCTTGTACGCGTCCGGGTTGCCGACGATGTCGACGGTGTGCAGGCCCGCGTCGCCGAGGTAGGTGTTCAACAGGCCGGTGTCGCTGAGCACTTGCTGGAACAGGGCGACCACCACGACCCACGACAGGAAGTGCGGCAGATAGATCACGGACTGCGTGAAGCGGCGCAGCAGGTCCGAGCTCAGGCTGTGCAGGAGCAGCGCGAGGGCGAGCGGCGCGGGGAAGAAGAACACGAGCTGGAGCAGCGCGATGAACAGCGTGTTCCACGTCGCCTGCCAGAAGTCCGGGTCGCCGAACATCCGGCTGAAGTTGTCGAGGCCCACCCAGGGACTGGCCCACAGGCCGTCGAACGGCACGTACTCCTTGAAGGCCACGGCGTTCGCGAGGAACGCGCCGTAGTGGAAGACCAGGAAGTACGCGAGGCCCGGCAGCATGAGCAGGACCAGGAGCCGACTGCGCTGAAAGCGTTTCCAGTGCCGACGGAGCGGCTTTTCATGGGTATTTGTCCCTTTGGTGCGCCCGGTCGGTGGCGAATCCGCCCCGATCTCCGCCCGGTCCTTCGTCACGGCTGACACGGAACCCCCAGTCTTGAGCAGAGTCTTCGGGACAAGGTGCCGGGAATCTAAAGCGGTTACTGTCGGCGGTCAACCCCCTCTGCACGTACGCCCCTTGGGCACTCTTGACCCTCTGCGCGCCCTCGGCCTAGCCTCCTGACGCCGTGGGGTAACCGTTTTCTACGAGAGGTGGCGACGCGTGGCCGATCAGCTGGGGGAGCCGGGGGAACCGGTGGAGGGGGAGCGGGGCCGGGGCCCCGTGACCGTGCTGGCCATGGGCGCCGACGTCGTGGACCGCGTCTTCGCCCCCGACCTGCGCCGGCGCCTCGCCCGCAGCGTCGACCTGGCGCACGGGCCGCTCACCGGAGAGCTCACCGGACCCGCCGCCCGCGCCGCCCTCGCCGAGGCCGAGATCCTGGTCACCGGCTGGGACTGCCCGCTCCTGACCGCCGACGTCCTTCGTCACGCGCCCCGCCTGCGCGCTGTCGTCCACGCCGCCGGATCCGTCAAACCCGTTGTCACGAGCGCCGTATGGGGCCGTGGCGTCCTCGTCTCCTCGGCGGCCGACGCCAACGCGGGCCCCGTCGTCGCCTACACCCTCGCCGCGATCACCTTCGCCGCGAAGGGCGCCCTGACCGCCGCCGCCCGCTACGCCGAGCGCTGGCCGCCGTTCACCGAACGCACCGGGAGCGACGCCCGCACCATCGGCGTCATCGGTGCCTCGCGCATCGGCCGCCGCGTCATCGCCGAGCTCGCCGCGTCCGACGCCGGGCACCGGGTGCTGCTCACCGACCCGTACGTCACGCCCGCCCGGGCCGCCGCGCTCGGCGCCGACCTCGTGGACCTGCCGGACCTCTGCCGGGCCAGCAGCATCATCACCGTCCACGCCCCCCAACTCCCGGAAACCCGCGGCCTCCTGAACGCGGACATGCTGAAGCTCGTCCCCGACGGCGGCGTCGTCGTCAACACCGCGCGCGGCTCCCTGATCGACACCGAAGCGCTGACCCGCGAGTGCGCGTCCGGGCGCCTCGACGCCTTCCTCGACGTCACGGACCCCGAGCCGCTGCCCCCCGGCCACCCCCTGCTCACCCTGCCGAACGTCCTCGTCACCCCGCACATCGCGGGCGCCCAGGGCAGCGAGGTGCGCAGGCTCGGCGAGTACGCGGTGGGGGAGGTGGAGCGGTACGTCAGGGGGGAACCGTTGCTGGGGCGGCTGCGGCGGGAGGACCTGGCGCGGCTCGCCTGACGCCGGCCGCGCGGACCGCGATTGTCAGACCCTCGTGCTGGGATGGACGCATGACCGATACCGATGGTGATCAGAAGCGGCGGCTGACTGTGCGGGTCGTCGGGCATGACCTGCCCGGGGCCGAGTGCGGCGACTACCGGGACGTGCACGTGGCCGTGCAGCGCGGGGGTGAGCCCGAGGGGCCGGTGCGGGGGGACGCCGGCGAGGCGGTGTGGGAGTTCGAGGTGACGGCCGTCCCCGGGGCGGACGGCGGGACGGACTTCCGGGGGCCGCATGTGCAGGGGAAGCGGGGCGAGCGGTTCTTCTACCTGACGTGGGGGGAGTTGCCGCCCGGTGGCCCGTTCGCCATGTTCCGGCGGGCCAAGCTGTTCTTCGCGGATCTGCCGGGGGAGGCGGTTGGCGCGGGGCGCGTGGTGGGGGAGCTGGGGCTTACGGATGGGGAGGGGATGCCGTTGTGTGCGGGGGTGCGGCCGCCGGGGGTGGAGTGGCGGGTGGGGTAGTCCTCGCGGCTGCGGAGCCCCCAATCCCGCCCCTTCCCGACCTGGGGCTCCGCCCCAGACCCCGCTCCTCAAACGCCGGAGGGGCTGAATCTTGCCGGAAGATTCAGCCCGTCCGGCGTTTGAGGACGAGCGCGAAGCGCGGAAAGAAGGGGTCCTAGGGGCGGAGCCCCTAGTTTCGGGAAGGGGTGGGACTGGGGCGCCCCCGCGAAGGCCTACGGCCTGGCCCCCCGCGCCCTCAACATGTCCCCCATCAGCTTCACTTCCGACTCCTGTGACTCCACCATGCCCCCGGCAAGACGCCGCTCGGCGTCGACCCCGCACCGCTCCACACACCCCTGCGCCATATGGATCCCACCCTTGTGGTGGGCGGTCATGAGGCGCAGATAGTAGACCTCGGCCGCCCGGCCGTTGAGCTTGCCGAGCCGCTTCATCTGGGCGTTCGTGGCCATGCCCGGCATCAGGGCCCCGTCCCCGGCGGACGGCATGCCGTCCATGTCCATCCACTTCATGGGCGGATCCTCGGACACCTTCGGCAGCTCCCACAGGTCGAGCCAGCCGAGCATCATGCCGCGCTGATTGGCCTGGGTCTGGGCGATGTCGTAGGCGAGGCGCCGGACTTCCTCGTTCTTGGTGCGGTCCCGGACGATGTAGGACATCTCGACGGCCTGCTGGTGGTGCACGGCCATGTCGCGGGCGAATCCGGCGTCGGCGGAGGAGTCCGGCGGCGTACCGCCGGAGCGGGAGCCGGAGCCCGAGCCGGACGAGTCGTCGCCGGAGGCGACGGCGGCGGTGATGCCGCCCGCGGCGAGCACGGCCCCGGCGACGGCGCCGATCAGCCAGTCAGTGCGCCTCATCGCTTCCTCACTTCGCCAGGCCGTTGGTGCACGCGGCACCGGGCTCGGGGGTCTGCTTGCCCTGGACGTACGTGGAGAAGAAGGAGTTGACCTTCGGGTCGTCGGCGCCCGTCACGGCCCGCTGGTGGCCCCAGGCCGTGAGCAGCAGCGGCTCCTTCTGCTTCTTGACCGGGCTCATCAGCGAGTACGGCGTCTTCTTCACCTTCGCCTCGAGCTTCTTCAGATCGGCGGGCTTCGCCTGGTCGTTGTACGTCACCCACACCGAGCCGTGTTCGAGGGAGTGCACGGCGTTCTCGTTCGGGAGTTCCTTGTTGTAGACGTCGCCGTTGCAGTTCATCCACACCTGGTTGTGGTTGCCGCCGACCGGGGGCGTCACCGGGTACTTCACCTTGCCGGACACATGGGTGCGGCCCAGCTTCTTGGCGTCCCAGACCTTCTCGCCGTCCTTGGTCCGGGTGAACTCGGCGACGGCCGCGGCGTCCCCCGAGCCCTTGGAGTCCGAGTCGTCGTCCGCCTGCGAGATGAGGAAGTAGCCGCCGACGCCGAGGGCGGCGACGATGACGGCGCTCAGGGTGATGGTGAGCGCGCGGGCGCGCTGCTCGCGGGCGCGTTCGGCGCGCCGCATCTCCTCTATCCGGGCCTTGCGCTCGGCGCTGCTCGTCTTCTTGGCGGAACCCATGGTGTGTCCTTCTGCGGAAAGCTGCCGGAATCTGCGGGAAACGGACGGATCGGATGGGTCGAACTGCTGGGCGGTGCGGGTGCGTTGATCGTAGCCTCCGCGGTCCCGGGCGGAAGGGGCCCTCTGCCAAATAGAGACCGCTCTGTCAAATACAGCACGTGCCGCGCCCGCCCCACCGTCTTGATCCAGCCGAAGCGGCCCCGCACCCCGCCGCCGCTTCCGCCTCCCTCGGGGCTCCCCCTGCGCTCCCTCTGAGCCTCCCTCTGCGCCTCCCAGAATTTGAACCGCGAATGCGCATTCCCTACGCTGCGCCGCATGCGGCTTCTCCACTCCACCGACCTGGCGCTGCGCCTGCTCATGCGCCTCGCCGTCGTGGGGGCGGGCACCGCGCCCACCACCCGTGAGGTCGCCGCGGACATGGCTGTGCCGTACACGCACGCGGCGAAGGTCGTGGCGCGGCTGCAGCGGCTCGGGCTCGTGGAGGCCCGCCGCGGCAGGGGCGGCGGGCTCGCGCTCACGGAGGCGGGGCGGGCCGCGTCCGTCGGGGCGGTGGTGCGGGAGTTCGAGGGCGCGGGGGACGTCGTGGAGTGCGAGGGCGCGACGCCGTGCCCGCTGAACTCCGGGTGCCGCCTCAGGGGCGCGCTGCGCCGGGCGCAGGAGGCGTTCTACGCCGCGCTGGACCCGGTGACCGTCGAGGACATCGTGGCCTCGCCGACCGGGCCGCTGCTGCTCGGGCTCGCGAGCCACAGGTCGGGGCCGAAGACCTCGTAGTGGATGTCGGCGGGCGCGACCCCCTTGGCCAGGAGCTGGGAGCGCACCGCCTTCATGAAGGGCAGCGGGCCGCACAGGTACGCGCGCGTGCCGGGCGCCACCGGCACCACGGAGAGGTCGACCAGGCCCGCGCGGCCGGCCCCCTCCAGGCCGCGGGCGGCCCCCGGCTCCGGGTGCTCGTACCAGAAGTGGGCCGTGGCGTCCGGGAGCTTGCCCGTGTACGCGAGGTGGTCGGCGTGCAGCGCGTGGTCGGCGGGGGAGCGGTCGCCGTGCACGACGGTGACCGGGCCCCGGTGCCCGGCGCCCGCGAGCTGTTCGAGCATCGCGACCATCGGGGTGACGCCGATGCCCGCGGAGGCGAGCAGCAGGGGCAGGTCCGTCCGGTCGTCCAGGACGAGGTCGCCGTACGCAGGGGAGACGCGAAGGCGGTCGCCCGCGCGCACGTGCGCGTGCAGGTGGGCGGAGACCTCGCCGTCGGGGTCGGGCGCGGCGCCGCGGACCCGCTTGACGCTGATCTGCCGTACGTCGCCGCCGGGCGCCCCCGACAGGCTGTACTGGCGGATCTGCCGGGCCCCGTCCGCGAGCTCCACCTGCACGGACACGTACTGGCCCGCGCGGAAGGCGGGCGCGGGTGAGCCGTCGGCCGGGCGCAGCCGGAAGGTGGCGACGTCCGCCGTCTCCTCGACGCGCTCCACCACCTCCCACTCGGTCAGCGCGGTCGCGCCCGCGAGGATGCCCCGCTCGGCGTAAAGGCGCCGCTCGATCGCGATGAGGGCGTTCGCCATCAGCCAGTAGACCTCGCTCCAGGCCGCCGCGACCTCGGGCGTGATGGCGTCGCCGAGCACCTCGGCGATGGCCGCGAAGAGGTGGCGGTGGACGGTCTCGTACTGGCCGGGCGTGACGCCGAGCGAGGCGTGCTTGTGGGCGATGCGGGCCAGCATGACGTCGGGCCGGTCGTCCGGGTGCGCCACCAGGTGGGTGGCGAAGGCGGCGATGGAGCCGGCGAGGGCCTGGCGCTGGGTGCCCGCGGCCTGGTTGCCGCGGTTGAAGAGGTCCCGCAGGAGCTCCGGGTGCTCGGCGAAGAGCCGCTCGTAGAAGCGCGCGGTGATGTCCTCGATCGCCGCGCCGACGGCGGGCAGCGTGGCGCGGACGGTGGCGGCGGACTGCTCGGACAGCAAGGTGCCTCCTCTCGCGGGACCCGGGGTCCCGGCGCTCGCGGAGCCGGTCTCCCGGCCCGCTATAACTTGCATCTGAGATGCCACTTTAAAGGAGTGGTCCGACGCCGCTGTCACCGCCCTCGGGCGACCGTGCAGTATGGGCGATGAGCGGCCGCAACGCGCACGAAACCGTGTGGTGGGATGCTCATGTGCCGGGGCGACGTCCCATGGCTTGGGAGCAGCCGGTTCCGACCAGCAAGGATGGGTGGAAGTCGAGATGGACAAGCAGCAGGAGTTCGTGCTCCGCACTCTGGAGGAGCGCGACATCCGGTTCGTGCGCCTGTGGTTCACGGACGTACTCGGCTTCCTGAAGTCGGTCGCGGTCGCCCCCGCCGAGCTGGAGCAGGCCTTCGACGAGGGCATCGGCTTCGACGGCTCGGCCATCGAGGGCTTCGCCCGCGTCTACGAGTCCGACATGATCGCCAAGCCGGACCCCGGCACCTTCCAGGTGCTGCCCTGGCGCGCGGAGGCCCCCGGCACGGCCCGTATGTTCTGCGACATCCTGATGCCGGACGGCTCCCCGTCCTTCGCGGACCCGCGCTACGTACTGAAGCGCGCCCTCGCCAAGACCTCCGACCTCGGGTTCACCTTCTACACCCACCCCGAGATCGAGTTCTTCCTGCTCAAGGACAAGCCGACGGACGGCTCGCGGCCCACGCCCGCCGACAACAGCGGCTACTTCGACCACACCCCGCAGAACGTGGGCATGGACTTCCGCCGCCAGGCCATCACGATGCTCGAATCCATGGGCATCTCGGTCGAGTTCAGCCACCACGAGGGTGCCCCGGGCCAGCAGGAGATCGACCTGCGGTACGCCGACGCGCTCTCCACGGCCGACAACATCATGACGTTCCGCCTGGTCATGAAGCAGGTCGCCCTGGAGCAGGGCGTGCAGGCGACCTTCATGCCGAAGCCGTTCTCCGAGCACCCCGGCTCGGGCATGCACACGCACCTCTCCCTCTTCGAGGGCGACCGCAACGCCTTCTACGAGTCGGGCGCCGAGTACCAGCTCTCCAAGGTCGGCCGCTCCTTCATCGCGGGCCTGCTGAAGCACGCCGCCGAGATCTCCGCGGTCACCAACCAGTGGGTCAACTCCTACAAGCGCATCTGGGGCGGCTCCGAGCGCACCGCGGGCGCCGGCGGCGAGGCCCCCTCGTACATCTGCTGGGGCCACAACAACCGCTCCGCGCTCATCCGCGTGCCCATGTACAAGCCCGGCAAGACCGGCTCCGCCCGCGTCGAGGTCCGCTCCATCGACTCCGGCGCGAATCCGTATCTGACGTACGCGGTCCTGCTGGCCGCGGGCCTCAAGGGCATCGAGGAGGGCTACGAACTCCCGCCGGGCGCCGACGACGACGTCTGGGCCCTCTCCGACGCCGAACGCCGCGCGATGGGCATCGAACCGCTCCCGCAGAACCTGGGCGAGGCCATCCACCTCATGGAGCGCTCCGAACTGGTCGCCGAGACGCTCGGCGAGCACGTCTACGACTTCTTCCTGCGGAACAAGAAGCAGGAGTGGGAGGAGTACCGCTCCGAGGTCACGGCGTTCGAGCTGCGGAAGAACCTGCCGGTGCTGTAGCGGCAGCGGGCGGGGGCGTGCCTCGGGTGGGTTTCAGCCAGGGAATGACTCGAAAGCGTGTTCGTACGGGGGTGGGGGCGGGAAGATCGTGAGGTATGTACATCCTCGCGCTCGACATCGGTCCCCTCAAGCCGCGCGGTGCCGACCTGCTGGTCGGGGCCGTGCTGTTCGCCGTGGTCTTCTGGACCTTCGCCGGTGTGCTGCTGCCCCGCCTCACCCGGACGCTGGCCGAGCGCGAGCGGCTGACGGAGGGGCGCTCCCATGAGGCCGAGGAGACCCTCGCCGAGGCGGCGCGGCTGCGCGCCGCCCGCGAGGACCTTCTCGCCGACGCCCGCCACGACGCCGCCCGCATACGGCAGCGCGCGGCGGAGGAGGGCGTCGAGGCGATCCGCGCCGCCCGCGCCGCGGGGCTGCGCGAGCGGGAGGAGACCGCGGCCGCGGAGTCCGCGCGCATAGCCACCGAGTACGCCGCCGCGCGGGCCGAACTGGAGCGGGACGCGGAGCGCCTGGCGGCCGAGCTCGCCACCCGCATCGTCGGCGAGCCCGTCGGGGCGGCGACGGACCGCTGAGCGCGGCGGCTGGTTTTCCCGGGTTCGTCGAACGCCGGTTGCGGGTGGATGAGTTGCCGCTCGCCCGTGCCATGCGGCTGCCGCTGCGGGCGCGGACGAGACGGCACTCCGGCGGCGCTCCGGCAGCTCATTCGGGCGGGGCCAGCCCCGCGGGCGCGGGGACCACGCGATGCGGTAGCCGCGCAGCCGCACCAGATGGGGACCATCCCCGCGCCTGCGGGGACCACGAGTACCTGCGCCGCGGCGGTCTCGGCTCCCGGGGACCACCACCGCGCCTGCGGGGACCACTGGTCGTCGGCGGGCAGTTCGGCCGGGAGGGCGGGACCACCCCCGCGCCTGCGGGGACCACGTCGCGGCGGCCGCACCCGCGGGGACGGCCGAGGGACCACCCCCGCGCCTGCGGGGACCACCGCCTCGGCATCTTCGGACCGTTGTAGCCGACGGGACCACCCCCGCGCCTGCGGGGACCACAAGGCACAGGTCATGAGGGGCGTGCCCGACTGGGGACCACCCCCGCGCCTGCGGGGACCACGTAGTGCGGGACGCTCGCCTCTACCGAGCACGGGGACCACCCCCGCGCCTGCGGGGACCACTTCATCGCCCGGCCCGACTGCTTCCAGTCCCCGGGACCACCCCCGCGCCTGCGGGGACCACCTCGTGTGGGGCCTGCGCTGGGCGTTCAGATGGGGACCACCCCCGCGCCTGCGGGGACCACCGGGAGCGGACGCAGGACCTGCACGCCGCCGGGGGACCACCCCCGCGCCTGCGGGGACCACCCGTCAACCGAGCACGCCAACATGGTAGACGCGGGACCACCCCCGCGCCTGCGGGGACCACCCCCAGTCCACGCGGGTCAGGCCCTGGCCGTGGGGACCACCCCCGCGCCTGCGGGGACCACGTGTATGGGCCCACTAGCACAATATCCAGACGGGGACCACCCCCGCGCCTGCGGGGACCACACGGTGCGGGAGGCCCGGCAGCCGATGCCGACGGGACCACCCCCGCGCCTGCGGGGACCACACGAGCCGACCAGGCACGTTAGCGCCGCAGGTCCTCGGTTTTGCTTACTTCCAAGGAAACGGGCATTTCGTCCCTGGCCGACGGGTCAGCGTTCGGAGGCGTGGGTCAGGAAGTCGGTCCAGGTGGATCTGGCGAATATCAGGTGGGGGCCGGTGGTGTTCTTGGAGTCACGGATGTGGACCGTGCCGGGGGTAGTCGCGACTTCGACGCAGTCGTCGGGCTCGCTGCTGCTGCTGTAACTGCTCTTGAACCACACCAGGTTGGTCGCGTCCCCGACAGAGGCTTTGGCGGTCATGTCTCTCCCAGCGCTTGCTCAATGAAGGCCAGAGACTCCCGTGGTGAAAGAGCCTGAGCACGGATGATTCCATACCGCAGCTCAAGGACGCGGAGCTGCTTCGGATCAGATACCGGACGGCCGTTGAACGCCCCATCGGAGCGCCCCATAGCCGTACCGTCTGCGAACTTCAGCACCTCGACCAGACCGCTCATTCCAGGGTGCCCTTCGTGCTCAGTCGGCATGATCTGGAACTCGACGTTCTGCAACTGCCCTACCTCCAGGAGGCGTTCGAGCTGTCGGCGTAGTGTCATCTTCCCTCCGATGGGGCGCCGTAGCGTCACCTCTTCCTGGACAAAGCTGAGCTCGGGAGCGGGTGAGCGCTCGAAGATCGATTGCCGATCCATGCGGGAGGCCATCGCCTGCTCGAACCTGTCTTGCGACAGCGCAGGCCGTCGCACCCTGAACAGAGCCTCTGCGTACTCCGGTGTCTGCAACAGCCCATGGATGTTGTGGTTGCTGTACAGCGAGAACTCGACCGCCCGCTCCTCCAGCTTCGCCAACGCCCGTACCTTCTTCGGGTACCGCGCCTTGGCCATCTGGCCCTTCATCGCGGTGATGAAGCCCCTGGCCTCCAGGACCTCCTCCGCCTTGTCCAGGTACTCGGGGCGCGGGATGCGCGCCCCGCGCTCGACCTTCCGTACCAGGTCCTCCCCGTAGCCCATGACCGTCGCGAACTCGGGCACCGTAAGACCGGCCGCCTCGCGCCACCTCTTCTGCTGTTGCCCGAGTGCCTCGACCGCTGACGCGATCTCGTCGTCGGGGTCCACGTCCCAGCCCGGTTCGTCCGCGCTGTCCGTCGCCGTCGTGTCCATGTGCGTCCCACCTCCGCCATGTCGTCCATGTCCAACGGGCTCCCGCGCCGGGAGGTCACCCGGACAGCCGGGACAAGAGCGGACAAGCGTGGGACAGAGGCTGGAAAAAAGTAGTGGTGGCCCGGCAACGGGGGGCGGAATGCTTCGGGGCATGGACGAAATGGCACTGCTGAAGCGGTCCGGCGGGCCCGTGACCCGGGGGCGGCTCGCGCGTGACCTGCGGGCGCTCGGCCTCGCCGACGGGGACGTCGTCATGTTCCACACCCAGATGTCCGCCGTCGGGTACGTGGCGGGCGGGCCGCAGACGGTCATCGGGGCGCTCGGCGACGTCGTGGGGGAGCGCGGCACGCTCATGGTGACCTGCGGCTGGAACGACGCGCCGCCGTACGAGTGGAGCACCGACTGGCCCGAGGAGTGGCAGGACACCGTACGTGCCGAGCATCCGGCGTACGACCCGGAGCTGAGCGAGGCCGACCACAACAACGGCCGCCTGCCGGAGGCGCTGCGCCGCTGGCCGGGAGCCGTGCGCAGCCGCCACCCCGACGCCAGCTTCGCGGCCCTCGGAGCCGACGCCGAGGCGCTGATGGCCGACCACCCGTGGGACGACCCGCACGGGCCTGACAGCCCGCTGGCCCGGCTCGTCGCACGGGGCGGCCGCGTCCTGCTGCTCGGCGCCCCGCTGGACTCGCTCACGCTCCTTCACCACGCCGAGGCGCTTGCCGACGCCCCGGGCAAGCGGTTCGTGGACTACGAACAGCCCGTACTGGAGCACGGCGAGCGCGTCTGGCGGCGCTTCCACGACATCGACTCGGCGGACGGCGCCTTCGACTACTCCGGCGTGGTGCCGGACGGCGTCTGGCCGTTCGAGGTCATCGGCCGCGACCTGCTGGCCACGGGCAAGGGGGAGCGGGGGCTCGTCGGGGCGGCCGAGAGCTTCCTGTTCGAGGCCCGGGACGTCGTCGACTTCGGCGTGGCCTGGATGGAGGAGAAGCTCAGATGGCCTCCCGCAGCGGCGTCGTCGCCCGCACCCGGTACTCCTGGACCGACCAGCCGTTGCCGTCCGGGTCCGTGAAGTACATGAACGTGCCGCCGTCCTGCTCCGCGTACTGGACCGGCTCGGAGACGTCCAGGCCGCGGGCGGTCAGCTCGGCGTGCGCCTGCTTGATGTCGGCGACGCACAGCTGCAGGCCCTGGTAGGAGCCGGGCTGCGGGGTCGGGCCCGGCGTGGTCTCCCAGATGGCGGTGGAGAGCATGATCGAACAGCCGGACCCGGGCGGCGTGAGCTGGAGCAGCCGCACGCCCGGCATGACCTCCGCGTCGATGTCGACATGGAAGCCGCACTTGTTCTCGTAGAAGTCCTTGGCCCGGTCGAGGTCACTGACGGGCACGCCGATCACTTCGAGGGTGTAGTCCATGCCCGCATCCAAACAGACGGGAGCAGGGAGTACAGCCCGTCGAGGGGGTACCCCCTGCTCCTTAAGAGCTTGGGGGAGTTTGAGGACGAGGCGCGGAGCGCCGAAAGGGGGAAAGGGGCGAAGCCCCATACGGAACACGGCACAAGGCGCCCACGCCAGGCGTAGGTAGGCTCGGGCCCAGGAACAGGCGAGCGAAAGGCGCGGGGATGACGCTGCCGCAGGGGCGCAGGAGCAGTACGTTCACGCGGCTGCTGCGACACGGGTTCACCGACCCGTCCGCCGCCGAACGGCTCCTCGCCGCGCCCGAGCTCGACGCGGTCCGCACCGACCCGGTGCTCCTGGACGCGCTCGGCGCCGCCGCCGACCCGGACCTCGCGCTGCGCGGCCTCGTCCGCCTCGTCGAGGCACAGGCCCACGCGGACACCGGCACCGGAACCGCCGGCACCGGAACCGCCGGCACCGGAACCGCCGACGCCGACACCGCACGGCGCGAGCTGCTCGACACGCTGATCAGCTCCAAGCCCCTGCGGGACCGGCTGCTCGGCGTGCTCGGCGCGTCCGAGGCGCTCGCCGACCACCTCGCCCGGCACCCGCGCGACTGGCGGGCCCTGGTCACGTACGAGGCGGCCGATCTGCACCCGGGCGTCGAGGAGTTCGAGCGCGGCCTCGCCGAGGCCGCCGACCCCGTCTCGCTGCGCGTCGCCTACCGCCGCTGCCTGCTGTCCATCGCCGCCCGCGACGTGTGCGGCACCACCGACGTCGCCGAGACCGCGGCCGAGCTCGCCGACCTCGCCACGGCGACGCTGCGCGCCGCGCTCGCCATGGCCCGCGCCGCCGAGCCCGCCGACGCCGCCGCGTGCCGCCTCGCGGTGATCGCCATGGGCAAGTGCGGCGGCCACGAGCTGAACTACGTCTCCGACGTCGACGTGATCTTCGTGGCCGAGGCCGCCGACGGCACCGACGAGGACAAGGCGCTGCGGGCCGCGACCCGGCTCGCCTCGCACCTGATGCGGATCTGCTCCGACACCACCGTCGAGGGCACCATCTGGCCGGTCGACGCGAACCTGCGCCCCGAGGGCCGCAACGGCCCGCTCGTGCGCACCCTCTCCTCGCACCTCGCGTACTACCAGCGCTGGGCGAAGACCTGGGAGTTCCAGGCGCTGCTCAAGGCGCGGCCCGTCGCCGGCGACCTCGAGCTCGGCGAGGAGTACGTCGCCGCCGTCGCGCCCCTCGTGTGGCAGGCCGCCGAGCGCGAGAACTTCGTCGCCGACGTCCAGAAGATGCGCCGCCGCGTCGTCGCCACCATCCCCGCGGGCGAGGTCGACCGCGAGCTGAAGCTCGGCCCCGGCGGCCTGCGCGACGTCGAATTCGCCGTACAGCTCCTGCAGTTGGTGCACGGCCGCGCCGACGCCTCGCTGCGCAGCGGCACCACCCTCGACGCGCTCGCCGCCCTCGCCGCGGGCGGCTACGTGGGCCGCGTGGACGCCACCCAGCTCGACGACGCGTACCGCTTCCTGCGCTCCCTGGAGCACCGCATCCAGCTGTACCGGCTGCGCCGCACGCACCTGGTGCCCGAGGACGACGCCGACCTGCGCCGCCTCGGCCGCTCCCTCGGCATGCGCACCGAACCCATCACCGAGCTGAACCGCGCCTGGAAGCGGCACACGACCGTCGTCCGCCGCCTGCACGAGAAGCTCTTCTACCGCCCGCTCCTCGACGCCGTCGCCCAACTCGCCCCCGTGGAGGCCCGGCTGAGCACCGCGGCGGCCCGCGAGCGCCTGGTCGCCCTCGGCTACGCCGACCCGAGCTCGGCCCTGCGCCACCTGGAGGCCCTCGCGTCCGGCGTGACCCGCAAGGCGGCCATCCAGCGCACGCTCCTGCCCGTCCTCCTCGGCTGGTTCGCCGACTCCGCCGACCCGGACGCGGGCCTCCTCGGCTTCCGCAAGGTGTCCGACGCGCTCGGCAAGACCCCCTGGTACCTGCGCCTCCTGCGCGACGAGGGCGCCGCCGCGGAGAACCTCGCCCGGGTCCTCTCCGCCGGGCGCCTCGCCCCCGACCTGCTCCTGCGCGCCCCCGAGGCCGTCGCCCTGCTCGGCGACGAACGCGGGCTCGAACCGCGCGGCCGCGCCCACCTGGAGCAGGAGGTCCTCGCCGCCGTGGGCCGTGCCGACGGCGCCGAGCAGGCGGTCACGGCGGCGCGCGGCGTGCGGCGGCGCGAGCTGTTCCGTACGGCCGCCGCCGACATCGTCGCCTCGTACGGCACCGAGGGCAGCCCCGTCGAAACGGACGTCGGCGCGCTGGTGGACCGCGTGGGCACCGCCGTGTCCGACCTCACCGCCGCCACCGTCGCGGGCACGCTGCGCGCGGTCGTCCGCGACGGCTGGGGCGACACCCTGCCGACCCGCTTCGCCGTCATCGGCATGGGCCGCTTCGGCGGCCGCGAACTCGGCTACGGCTCCGACGCCGACGTCGTCTTCGTGCACGAGCCCCGCGAGGGCGCCGACGAGCAGGAAGCGGCGCGGGCCGCCGCCAAGGTGGTCGCCGAGATGCGGCGCCTGCTCCAGCTGCCCAGCGCCGACCCGCCCCTCCTCATCGACGCGGACCTGCGGCCCGAGGGCAAGAGCGGGCCCCTGGTGCGCACCCTCAAGTCGTACGAGGCGTACTACCGCCGGTGGTCCCTCGTCTGGGAGTCCCAGGCCCTGCTGCGGGCCGAGCCCGTCGCGGGCGACGCCGACCTCGGGCGGGCCTTCGTCGACCTCGTCGACCCGCTGCGCTACCCCGCCGAAGGGCTCGGCGACGACGCCGTCCGGGAGATCCGCCGGCTCAAGGCCCGCATGGAGTCCGAGCGCCTGCCGCGCGGGGCCGATCCCACGCTGCACACCAAGCTCGGCCGCGGTGGCCTCTCCGACGTCGAGTGGACCGTCCAGCTCCTCCAGCTCCAGCACGGGTGGGCCGAGCCGGGCCTGCGCACGACCCGTACGCGCGAGGCCCTCGCCGCCGCGTGCGCGGCCGACCTCCTTCCGGCGGAGGACGCGGCCGTCCTCGACGAGGCGTGGGTCCTCGCGACGCGGGTGCGCAATGCGGTGATGCTGGTACGGGGGCGCGCGGGCGACACGTTTCCGTCCGACGGGCGTGAGCTGGCGGCGGTGGGGCGTTACCTGGGGTATCACGCGGGGCAGGTGGGGCAGATGCTGGACGACTACCGGCGGGTTACGCGGCGGGCGCGGGCGGTGGTCGAACACCGCTTCTATGGCGGGTAGCCCAGCCGCCCCCTACCTCCCGGTCCCGGGAACGCCCTGTCTCTCCCCACCCACCCGCCCTTCCCTGTGACCCCGGCCCCAGCCCCCGCGTACGGCTGGGGCTGCGCCCCTTTCCCCCCTCATCGGCGCTCCGCGCCTCGCCCTCAAACGCCGGGCAGGCTATTACCCCACCCACCCGCCCGCCCTTCTCCGGTGCTGCCGCCCCGGCCCCCGCCGCATCAGGCCACCCACCGCGCTGCACACTCACCCTCTCCCGAGGGCTACCGCCCCGACCGCCACACCGCGCCGCGCACTCGACCTTCCCCGGGGGCTACCGCCCCGGCCCCCACGCCGCGCTGCGCGCCCCGCCCCCAGCGTCCGGCGCGTCCGGCCGTCGTGCGTCGCTGAGGTGGCTTCGCGCTGCGCGCTCGCTTCTCCCCGCCCACCCGCCCCCTCCGGGGGGCGGGGATATCCAGCCCGTCCGGCGCTTGAGGACGAGCCGCGAAGCGGCGATGAAGGGGGAAAGGGGCGAAGCCCCATACGCAATGGCGGGGGCCGGGGCGGCAGCACCGGAGAAGGGCGGGCGGGTGGGTCAGGCCTTTGTGAGGGGCCTTGTGCGTGGGGGTGACGGGTCCGCGGGGAGTTGGGGGAGGGCGTAGGGGAGCTTGCCGTACCAGAGGCGGGCCACCGCGTAGCCGAACGTCAGGCAGATCACACCGCCCACCGCGTCCAGCCAGAAGTGATTCGCCGTGGCGACGATCACGACGAGCGTGGCGAGGGGGTAGAGGAGCCCGAGGACCTTGGCCCAGGGCACGGAGGCCAGGGCGAAGATGGTCAGACCGCACCACAGCGACCAGCCGATGTGCATGGACGGCATCGCGGCGTACTGGTTCGACATGTTCTTCAGGTCGCCGGAGGCCATGGACCCCCAGGTGTTGTGCACGACGACCGTGTCGATGAAGTCCCCGCCGGGCATCAGCCGCGGCGGCGCCAGGGGGTAGAGGTAGTAGCCGAGCAGCGCCACCGCGGTGGTCGCGAAGAGGACGAGCCGCGTGGCCGCGTACCGCCCGGGATGACTGCGGTAGAGCCACACCAGGACACCGAGCGTGACGATGAAGTGCAGCGTCGCGTAGTAGTAGTTCATGCCGACGATGAGCCATGTCACCGAATCGACGGCGTGGTTGACGGAGCGCTCCACGGCCAGGCCGAGGCTGTTCTCGACGTCCCAGATCCAGTCGGCGTTGCGCAGCGCCTCCGCCTTCTGCTCCGGCACGGCGTTGCGGATCAGTGAGTACGTCCAGTAACTCACCGCGATCAGCAGGATCTCGAACCAGAGCCGGGGCCGCCGCGGGGTGCGCAGCCGTCGGACGAATTTCCGCCCAAAGCGGTCGTCTTCCTCGCCCGCGATGGGTGATGTGGTGGGCCTTTGGCGGCCTTCCAGTGTCGTCACAGTCATCTCACCCATAGGCACAGAGTCTGCCAGATACCCACCTCTCCTCAGATCATCCCCCCGATGGGTTCCCGGCGCATTCCCTACACCTCAGGGACGAGGCACTTCAGGCCCCTTCCCTAGGGCCTGTCCGATGGGTCGGCGCGGCGCCCGTCGGGAGACATCGCGGTGGATCCGCGTACGACCAGCTCCGGCATGAAGACGAACTCGCTGTGCGGCGCGGGCGTCCCGCCGATCTCCTCCAGGAGGGTCCGGACGGCGGCCTGGCCCATCGCGGGCACCGGCTTGCGGATCGTCGTCAGGGGCGGATCGGTGAAGGCGATGAGGACCGAGTCGTCGAAGCCGACGACGGAGATGTCGTCCGGGACTTCGAGGCCCCGCTCCCGCGCGGCCCGTATCGCGCCGAGCGCCATCATGTCGCTGGCGCAGACGACGGCGGTGCAGCCCCGGTCGATCAGCGCGGACGTCGCCGCCTGTCCGCCTTCGAGCGTGTACAGGGAGTGCTCGACGAGCTCGGCCTCGACGGCGTCGGGCGCCAGCTGGAGGCGCTCGCGCATGGTGCGCGTGAAGCCCTCGATCTTCCGCTGTACGGGCACGAACCGCCGCGGCCCGAGCGCGAGCCCGATGCGGGTGTGGCCGAGCGAGGTGAGATGCGTGACCGCGAGGCGCATCGCCGCGCGGTCGTCGGGCGAGATGAACGGCGCCCGCACGTGCGGCGAGAAGCCGTCGACGAGGACGAACGGGACGCCCTGCGCGCGCAGCTGCTCGTAACGCTGCGTGTCCGCCGTGGTGTCCGCGTGCAGACCGGACACGAAGATGATGCCCGCGACGCCCCGGTCCACGAGCATCTCGGTGAGCTCGTCCTCCGTGGACCCGCCGGGCGTCTGCGTGGCCAGGACCGGCGTATACCCCTGCCGGGTCAGGGCCTGCCCGATCACCTGGGCGAGCGCGGGGAATATCGGGTTCTCCAGCTCCGGCGTGATCAGGCCGACGAGGCCCGCGCTGCGCCGGCGCAGGCGTACCGGGCGTTCGTAGCCGAGGACGTCGAGCGCGGCAAGGACGGACTGGCGGGTGGCCGCGGCGACGCCCGGTTTGCCGTTCAGGACCCGGCTCACGGTCGCCTCGCTGACCCCCGCCTGGGCTGCGATGTCGGTCAGTCGCGCGGTCACAGGATTGGACTGTACCGGTCGTGTCTCACGCTGCCCACCAGGCTGTCGTGTCCGGCGGCAGGACGGCACCGGACGCGGTGACGGCCAAGTCGGCGGCGGGCGCGCCGGAGTTGGCGCTGCACAGCAGCGGCTCGCCCGGCGCCGGGAGCGTGACCGGCTCCGGTGTGAGGTTCACGGTGACGACCAGGGAGCGGCCGCCGGCGGCGCGGCGGAACGCCAGGACGCCCGGCGGGGCCGGAAGCCACTGCACGGCGTCGCCCGCGCCGAGCGCCGGATGGGAGCGGCGCAGCGCGAGCGCGGCGCGGTACAGGGAGAGCGTCGAGCCCGGGTCGCCCTCCTGGGCCTCGACCGTGAGGTCCTTCCAGTCGGCGGGCTGCGGCAGCCAGCTCGGACCGCCCTCGACAGGCCCGAAGCCGAAGGGGGGCCGCACACCCGACCACGGCAGCGGCACCCGGCACCCGTCCCGCGTGCCCTCCTGCCCCGAGCCGCGGAAGAACGCCGGGTCCTGACGCACCTCGTCGGGCAGGTCCGTGACCTCCGGAAGCCCCAGCTCCTCACCCTGGTAGAGATACGCCGAGCCCGGCAGGGCCAGCATCAGCAGCGTCGCCGCGCGCGCCCGGCGCAGCCCGAGGGCCGGTCCCGCGCCGTCGGCCAGGCGCGTCGTGTGCCGGACGACGTCGTGGTTGGACAGGACCCAGGTCGCGGGCGCGCCCACGGAGTTCATGGCGGCCAGGGAGCGGTCGATCACCGCGCGCAGCGCGTCGGCGTCCCAGCCCGTCGTCAGATAGGCGAAGTTGAACGCCTGGTGCAGCTCGTCCGGGCGCAGGTACAGGGCGCTGCGCTCCACCGTGGGCGTCCACGCCTCGGCGACGGCGACGCGCTCGCCCTCGTACGCGTCGAGCAGCGCACGCCAGTCCCGGTAGATCGCGTGCACGCCGTCCTGGTCGAAGTACGGCACGGGCCGCGCGCCGAGCAGCTTGACCTGCTCGCCGTGGCCGACGTCGGGCAGGCCCGCGGCCTTGACCAGGCCGTGCGCGACGTCGACGCGGAAGCCGTCGACGCCGAGGTCGAGCCAGAACCGCAGCACGGAGCGGAACTCCTCGTGCACCGCGGGGTGTTCCCAGTTGAAGTCGGGCTGCTCGGGCGCGAAGAGATGCAGGTACCACGCGCCGTCGGCGGTGCGTGTCCACGCGGGGCCGCCGAACACCGACTCCCAGTCGTTGGGCGGCAGTTCGCCGTCCGCGCCGCGGCCCGGGCGGAAGTGGAACCGCTCGCGGAAGGGCGACGCGGGCCCGTCGGCGACGGCGCGGCGGAACCACTCGTGCCGGTGGGAGCAGTGGTTGGGCACGATGTCGACGATCACCCGCAGGCCGAGGCCGTGCGCGGTCCGTACGAGGTCGTCGGCGTCGGCGAGCGTGCCGAACACGGGGTCGACCGCGCGGTAGTCGGCGACGTCGTACCCGGCGTCGGCCTGCGGGGACGCGTAGAACGGGGAGAGCCACACGGCGTCCACGCCGAGCCGCCGCAGATGGGGGAGCCGGGCCGTGACGCCCGGCAGGTCGCCCATGCCGTCGCCGTCGGAGTCGGCGAAGCTGCGCGGATAGACCTGGTAGATGACCGCGTCGCGCCACCAGTCGGTGCGCGCGGGCGCGTTCGCGGGGCCGTCAGCGACGTCGGTGCTGTGCTGGGTCATGGAGCCTTGAGTCCCTTGCCGGTACGGGGGTCGCCTGCGGCTCCGCGCGGCGTCGCGCCGGGGAGCCGGACACGGTGGTGAACGCTCGCGGGGGTGCGTTGGTCACGAGGGCGGGGGAGGACGGGGAGCGGATCCTAGCGGCAATTCGCCCTCGTACGCGGCAGGTCCGGCGATGTCCACCGTTCAGGGACCCGACGGCAACAGGCACTCCCCGGGGGTGTGTTAGGACGCTAGCGTGGACGGGCGAGCCGAGGGGGCCCGCGCTACCGTCTGCCGCTCCGAGGGGCTGACCACGTGGGCGTCAAGGACAACGACAAGGGCCGGGACGAGGCCGGGCCGGGGGCCACCACGGTCCTGGTCGTCGACGACGTGCCGGCGAGCCTGTACGCGCTGGGCGCCGTGCTGCGCCGCGCCGGACACGAGGTCGTCCTCGCCGCGAGCGCGGGGGAGGCGCTGAGCGAACTGGGCGTGCGGCTGCGCGCGGGCGAGCTGCCGGACGTGGCGCTCGTCGACGTCGGCCTGCCCGACATGAGCGGCTACGACCTGTGCCGCCGCCTGAAGGAGTCGCCGACGACCGCGGGCCTGCCCGTCGTCCACTTCTCCGCCGCCGCGCACGGCTCCGCCGACCGGTGCCGGGGGCTCGACGCGGGCGGCGAGGCGTATCTGGCCGTGCCCGCGGAGCCGGAGGAGATCCAGGCGGTGGTCCGCGCCGCCGCCCGGGGCGCCCGGCACCGCAGCGACGCCGCGACCCGCGCGGACCGGCTCGCGCTCCTCGCGGAGGCGGTCCTCGACGTGCAGTCGGCGGGTTCCCCGCGCGAACTGGTCGAGGCGGCGGCCGCCCACGCGGCCCGGCTCGCGGGGGCGCCCGCCGCGGCGTTCCTCCTCGGTGAGGAGGGCGAGATACACCGCGGCCTTTCCCGCCGCCGCACGGCCGCGGCCGTGCCCGGCCCGGACGCCGACGAGACCGTGGCCCGGCTGATGTGGCGCCTGATGTCCGGCAGGACGGGCGTGCACACCACGGTGATTCCGGCGCCGGTGTGGCCACCGGGCTTCCTCGGTCCCGCGCACGGCCTCGGGGGCGGCGCCGCGGGCACCGGGCGGGGGGACCGGACGGCTGCGCGGGACGCCGGGGGTGGTGGTGGCGCAGGGGACTTCGGGCAGCGGGCGGTGGGCTCGGGGACCCGGCCCAGCGAGGCCCTCGGGCAGGGGTCCGGCGAGGTACGCGGGCAGCGGCCCGGCGAGGTACGCGGGCCCCGGTCCGGTGAGGTACGCGGGCAGCGGCCGGACGGGGCCCCCGGGCAGCGGTCCGACGAGGCGCACGCGGCCGCCGACGGGCACGCGGCCGCCGACGGGCACGCGATCGCTGACACGCGCACGGTCGCCGAAGCCCGCAGTGACGCCGGACCTCGCAGGGACACCGAAGCCCGAGGCGACGCCGAAGCCCAAAGCGACGCCGAAGCCCGAAGTGACACCGAAGCCTGGAGCGACGCCGAAGCCCGAAGCGACGCCGAAGCCCAAAGCGACGCCGAAGCCCAAAGCAGCGCCGGAGCTCGCAGGGACGTTGAAGCTTGGAGCGACGCCGGAGCCGAAAGTGACGCTGCAGCCCGCAGGGGCGCCGAAGCGCGCGCCGCCGCCGAAGCGCGTGCCGCCGCCGAAGCGCGCACGGCCGCCGACACGCGCACGGCCGTCGACACGCGCGCCGCCACCGACCCCTGCGCCGCCGTCGAGGCCCACGCGGCGGCCGGGGCGCGGCTCTTCGGAGGCGGGACGGACCACGGCGGCACGGTGGGCGGGTGGGTCGGGGACGGCGGCGCCCTGCTGGCGCTCGCCCGCACCCGCGAGGGGCGCGCCCCCCTGTGCCTGGCCACCGCGGCGTACGCGCGGGACTGCGCCACCGACCTCGGGCGCCTCGCCCACGCCACCGCACGCGTCGCGGAGCAGCTGTTGATGTACGAGAAGGAGCGCCACGTCGCCCTCACGCTCCAGCACGGCTTCCTGCCGACCAGCCTGCCGCACGTGCCCGGCGCGGAGATCGTCGTCCGCTACGAACCGGCCTCGCGGCAGGCGGAGATCGGCGGCGACTTCTACGCGGCCCTGTCCACCCCCGCCGGAGTCCTCGCCTGCATCGGCGACGTCGCGGGCCACTCCCTCGACGCGGCCACGGTGATGGTGGAGCTGCGCCACGCGCTGCGCGCCTACGGCGTGGAGGACCCCGACCCCGGCACGCTCGCGCGCCGACTCGACCGGATGCTCCAGCGCTACCACCCGGACGTCACCGCCACCATGTGCCTGGCGCTCGTCGACCCGCTGTCGGGCCGCGCCCGCGTCGCGAACGCCGGCCACATCCCGCCCCTGGTGGTACGCGACGCGGGCGGAGCCGCGTACATCAGGGCAAGCGGCCCGCTACTCGGCCTCGGCCTCGACCGGCCGCCGCCCGTGGAGGCCCGCCTCGCGCCGGACGACCGGCTCCTGATGGTCACCGACGGCCTGATCGAGACGCGCGGCACGGACCTCGCGGTGTCGATGGAGCACCTGCGCGCCGCGGCGGCCTGCGCCCCGCACGGCGTGCGCGCCCTGTGCGACACGCTCTTCGAGTGCTTCGGCCGCGAACGGGACGACGACATCGCCCTCTTGGCGCTGCGCCTGACCAGCGGCTAGCGCGCCCGGGGGATCTTGCGCGGACCGGCCGCCCCGGGACAGGGTGATCAGTACATCCGTACGCCGGATCAGCACATCCGTACGCAGGAGGGGGCACCCCATGCCGCAGATCACCGTCGACTACTCCGAGCCGCTCGCCGACTCCTTCGACCGGCGGGGCTTCGCGCTCGCCCTGCACCCGCTGCTCGTCGAGGAGACGGCCGTTCCCCCGGACACCTGCAAGACCCGCTTCGTGCGGACGGAGGCGACGGTGGTGGGCGGCGACCCGGAAGGGCACGCGGTGGTGCACGTCCTGATCGGTCTGCTCCCCGGCCGCACGGACGAGCTCAAGGCACGTCTGACGGCCGCCGTGACCGGCCTCGTACGCGCCCATGTGAAGCCCCGGACGGGGCTCACGCTGCACGTCTCGGCGGAGGTGCGCGACCTGGACGCCTCCTACCGCAGGGAGTCCGACGGCTAGGGCAAAGCCCTAGGACAGCGCGGCCCGCGGCGCGAGCGCGGACAGGCGGGTGAGCAGGTCCGCGAACAGGCCGTCGGACGGTTCGTCGGCGAGGACCCGGCCGAGCAGGGCCGCCATCTCGTCGTCGTACGCGGCGCTCACCGCCGCCAACGCCGCGAAGTCGTGCACGAGTTGGACTTCGAGCTCGGCGCGCGGGATGCGGCGGCCGTCCAGCCAGATGAGCGCCGTGGACTCGGCGAGCGAGATCCAGGAGCGCACGACCAGTGCGAGCCGGGCGGGCGGCTCCGTGATGCCGAGGTGCGCGAGGATCTGGTCGTACGCGGCCTGCCGCACCGAGTCGATCAGCGCGTTCGTGGTCGAGGAGGCCGTCGAGCCGATGGCGGGGCCGCCGCGCATCAGCGCGGAGAAGCCGGGCCCGTGCTCGTCGACGAAGCCGAGGAACCGGCCCGTCACCCGCAGCAGGCGCGCCCCGAGCGGCCCGTCGTGCGGCTCCACGAACCGCTCGGCGAGCTCGTCGGCGGCGCGCTTCAGGGCCGCCTCGTAGAGGCTGAGCTTGCCCGGGAAGTAGTGGTAGACGAGCGGCCGCGAGATGCCCGCGGCCGACGCTATCTCGTCGATGGACACGTCGTCGGGAGAGCGGTGGCTGAACAGCTCGAGCGCGACCCCGATCAGCTGCTGCCGCCGCTCTTCGACGCCCATCCTGCGGCGCATCCCGGTAGTCATGCGAACACTCTACCGATCCGATCAGGCCGTGAACGGACGCCCCCGCTCCGCCTGTTCGCGCACGCCCGGAATGCCCTAGAGATCGAGCACGATCCGCGGACTGCGTGCACGGGACACGCAGATGAGCATGGAGTCGGCCCGCTCGCCGTCGGTGAGCAGTTCGTCGCGGTGGTCGATCTCGCCCTCCAGGACGCGCTGTTGGCAGGTGCCGCAGAACCCCTGCTCGCAGGAGTACGGGGTGTTCGGCAGCTCCGCGCGCACGGCCGCGAGGACGGTGGTGTCCGTGCCGACGGCCACCGTGCGCTTGCTGCGGCGCAGTTCGACCTCGAAGGCCGTGGCGCCGTCGGCGGAGGTGCGGGGCGCGAACCGCTCCAGGTGCAGGGTGCAGCCCTCGGGCAGGGCGTCGGCGACCGCGTCCATGAGGCCCTCGGGCCCGCACACCTGCACCGCGGTGCCGGGCGCGGCGTCGGCGAGGAAGCCCGCGACGTCCGGGCGCCCGCTCTCGTCCTCGGTGACGACGGTGAGCCGCCCGCCGGCCCGGTCGAGCTTCGCCAGGTCCTCCAGGAACGGCAGGGACGCCCGCGTACGCCCGCAGTACAGCAGCCGCCACTCGGCGCCCGCGGCCTCGACCGCACGCACCATCGGCAGGATCGGGGTGATCCCGATGCCGCCCGCGACGAAGACGTACGCGGCGGCGTCCGCGGCCAGCGGGAACCGGTTGCGCGGCCCGCGCACCTCGACCTCCGCGCCCTCGCGCAGCCGCTCGTGCACTTCGCGCGACCCGCCGCGACCGCCGTCCCGCGGGCTGATGAGGCGGGTGGCGACGGTGTACGACGACGTGTCCTCGGGGTCGCCGCACAGCGAGTACTGCCGTACGAGCCCCGACGGCAGTACGACGTCGAGATGCGCGCCCGGCTCCCAGGGCGGCAACCGGTCGCCCTCCAGGCGCAGTTGGACGACGCCGTCGGCGACCGGCTCGTGCCGGGCGACGCGCAGGCGCAGCGCCCGCGAGCGCGGCCGCCCCGAGACCGGCTCGTCCAGGGCGGGCAGCGGCCACAGCGGCGAGGCGTCGATGCGGCGGCGCAGCGCGCGCCGGGTCCCGCGGGCGAGCAGCGCGGCGCCGGTGACGAGGAGGACGGTGCGGGCGGTACGGAGACGGGGCGACGGCATCTCAGGCGGCTCCGTTCGCGCGGGTCTCGGCGGCCAGGGCCGCGGGGGACGAGGCGAGATAGGCGACGGCCTGGGCGGTGCTGCCCTCCTGCGAGGGGTGGTAGTCGCGGCTGAGGTAGCGGGGGATGGAGCGCAGCATCGCGCCGGTGCTCGGGAGCGTGCCCGCGCGGCCGCCGCGGTGGAAGTCCCGGAACGTGGCCTTGCCGTCGACGAGCGTCGGGTCGTTCTCCATGAAGAAGCGGGCGCCGCGCTGCCACAGGAACATCAGGGCCGTGAACGCGGTGGCCCAGGTGCGGACCCGGCGGCGGTACCCGCCGTCGACGTGCATGAACAGGTCGAACGCCACGGAGCGGTGCTCGACCTCCTCCGCGCCGTGCCAGCGCAGCAGGTCGAGCATGGTGGGGTCGGCGCCGCGGCGGTCCAACTCCTGGGCGTTGAGCACCCAGTTGCCGAGGAAGGCCGTGTAGTGCTCGATCGCCGCGATCATCGCGACGCGCTCCATCAGCCACCAGTGGCGGGGCCTGCCCGGGGGCAGGGTGCGGTCGCCGAGGAGCTTCTCGAAGAGCCAGTCGACCTGTGCGGTGTACGGGGTGGGGTCAAGGCCCTGCTCGCGCAGGTGCGGCAGGACCTCGTCGTGCGCCTGCGCGTGCATGGCCTCCTGGCCGATGAACCCCACGACGTCCTTGCGCAGGTGCTCGTCGTGGATGTGCGGCAGGACCTGCTTGTAGACGTGCACGAACCAGCGTTCGCCTGCGGGGAGGAGGAGGTGCAGGACGTTGATGGTGTGCGTGGTGAAGGGGTCTCCCGGGAGCCAGTGGAGGGGGGTGTTCTCCCAGGAGAAGGAGACGTTGCGGGCCTTGAGCGGTATGTGCTCGGAGGCGACGGTCTTGGGGAGCCGGGCCTTCGTATTAGACATGGCGTCAATGTACGCGTGGGTAGCTCTTGGGGTACAGGGTCCGTGCACGCCTTTTCCCTCGCGGGTGCGCCCCAGACCCGCCCCTTCCCGAACTAGGGGGCTGCGCCCCCTAGCACCCCCGCTTTTATCGGCGCTCCGCGCCTCGTCCTCAAACGCCGGACGGGCTGATATTTGCGGGGGGTCTGGGGCGACAGCCCCAGTGGAAGGGCGGGTGGGTGGGGGAATCAGCCTGCCCGGCGTTTGAGGGCAGGCCGCGGAGCCCCCAGGGGGCAGGTCAGTGGAGCGTGGGGAGTTGTGTGCCGTTGGCTAGGTGGGCCTTTACGGCATGGCGTGCGCCGCGCTTCGTGGGGACAGCGAGGGTCGAGCCGGGTACCGCATCGTGGCCGGACGCCTTGATCGACGTCACGTCCTCGCTGCCCGCGGCAAGCAGATACCAGCCCCCGGCACGGGACTTCCACAGCACACCCGCAAGCACCCGCGGCTCCCGCACCCCACAAGCCGCCCCACCGTCCGCCTTGGCGGCCACCGCACCGGGCCCCGATCCAGGCGTGAGGAACTGGGCGAGCACCCGCGCCCCACCCCCGCGCCACGTCTCGGCCCGCGTGCAGACCCACGCCGCGCCACCGGTCCCGTCGGGCAGGTCCTGGCGCGCGTAGCCCCAGGCGTTCACGGACCGCACCCCGTTGGACCGCGCGGCGGCGAGGGAGCAGGCGGTCCTGGCCCAGTCGCCGGGCGCGGCGGCACGCGCGGCGCCCGGCCGCCCGGACGTGAGGCGCGCGGGCGTGAGCTCGCCGAGGTCGGTGGTGAGCCCCGCGGCCCCCGTACCGTCGCGGAGCTGGAGCGCGTTCCAGACGCGGCACTCCTGGGCGACGGCGGGGCTGGCGAACGGGGCGGTGACGCCGTCGGCGGTGCGCCGCAGCGGCGTGGCGCCGGCGGACGGCTTGAGGAGGTCGCGCACCGCGACCCCCCGTACCCAAGGCGCCGTCAGATAGCGGACGTTGCCGTCGGACCGGCCGAGGACGACGGCCCCGGCCTCGGCGTCGCTCGCGCCGTCGACGCGCGCGAGGTCGAGTGCGGCGCCGCTGGTGCCGCCCTTCGGCTCGGCGTACCGCACGATGCGGAGCCCGTCGTGGAACAGGGCGACGCGCGCCCCGTCGACCTCCCCGGCGAACAGCAGCTGCGCGGGCCCGGGCGGCGCCCCCGCGGCCGTGCCGGGCGTCGCCGACACGCGCACGGACTCGCCGGGCCGCGCCCACACCGCGAGGGCGCGGCGCAACAGGGCCTGGTCGTCGGCGAGTTCACCGCGCGCGGGCCACGCGGAGAAGTCGTGCCGCGTCGCCCGCTTCCAGGCGGCGGGCGCGACCCGCGTCAGCTTGGCGGGGTCGAGCGCGGCCTCGGCCGCGGGGTTCTTCGCGTACGGGGGTGCCGCCGCGCCGTCCGGGCCCCAGCCGTCGCCCGGCATGCCGAGCAGCGCCCCGCACACGAGCGCGGCGGCCGCCGCGACGGCGGCGGCCCGCAGGTGCTGCCTGCGCCGCATCAGGTCGGTGGGCCGCGCCTGGAGCGAGCACGGGTCGAACTCGGGCGATTCGAGCAGCGTCGCCGGGGCGGTGACGCCGTCGGCGTCGCTGAGCGCGGCGTCGATCTCGTCCTCGTCGGTCCCGGCGGCGGCGAGGGCGCGGCGCACCTCGTCGTCCGTGAGCCGTTCGAGGCCGCGCAGCGCGTACGCGGCGCGGGCGGGCCCGGTCAGGGTCGCGAGGCGCTGGTCGAGGGCGAGTTCGTCGGCCCCGCCGGAGCGCGGGAACAGGCGCAGGCCCCACACCTGCGGCAGCAGCGGCGGCAGTTGGGCGCGCTTGGGCCACGCCCGGCGCTTGAGCGGCAGGCCCGCGTCGAGGGCGCTGCGCAGGACGTGGCAGCGTACGTACGCGAAGCCGGGGTCGGCGCCCCGGCCCCCGCCCGCCCTGCGCTGGTCCGGCACGGCCCCGGTGGCCGCGCGGCCGCGGGGCAGCGCGCGCTGGACGAGCGCGTGCGCGGTCAGGACGCGGCGGCTGCGGCCGAGGCCCGGCGGGAGCACCAGGTAGGCGAGGCGGACCAGGCGCGGGTAGTGCTCGACGAGGGCGGCCTCGGCCTGCTCCACGTCGATGACGGGCGCGCTGGAACCGGTCCGCGCGGCGGCTTGGGAGGACTGCTTCGAGGACTGCGTGGACGGCGATGACGACACGTTCAGCAGAACGAGCGAATCGTTCCGCGGTCACTTCACGCTGGTGGGACGCCCCTTCCCGAAACCAGGGGGCTCCGCCCCCTGGACCCCCTTTTATC
>NZ_JBHYJH010000014.1:0-88992 GCF_042740445.1 Streptomyces sp. NPDC059003
GTCCTGGCCCGGCCCGGGCCGCGAATCAGTTCCTCACCGCAGAAGTGGGCAAACGCTTCGCAGCCGTTCAGTTCCGTCTCAAGAACACCGGAGAAGCCCCCGAACAGGGTGCTCCCGGCAACGGCAACGGCGCCGAAGTCGTGGACGGCGACGGCCAGCACTTCAGCGGGAGCCGCTATGCCCCCACCACGGCCGGACCGCCCTTCCCTGGTGCGGTCTCCGTATCCCCCGGAGACATGGCCCTCGGCTGGGCGCGGGGGCCGTGCGGCGGTGGCGGAGGTAGGAGGGACGACCCTCCGCCTCATGGCCGGTCAGCGGACGGCGCAAGGGCGTACGCCAGGCGCGCGGGCTCTGTCACGCATGCGATCGCACTACGGTGCGCCCCTGCGGCCGGAAACGACCGGGGACCGGTCGTTCGTCTCACGTGTAAGGCCCGAGCGGTCACGGCAGGGGAGGCCGTGCGGGCGTGGGGGGAGCACTGGCCATGGGGGAGTACGGGCCATGACGCGGATGGGACGTGCACGAGTCCGGCGGCTGTGGGGGGCGCTCTTGGGGGCGTTGCTGCTCATCGCTACGGCGGCGATGCCGGGCGTGGCTGTGGCCGGTGGTGACGTGGACCGGACCGTGGCCGGAGTCCGAGGGGAGTACGCGCAGGAGGCGTCCACCAGCGCCGGGACTCCCTCGGAGACGCAGCCCGTCCCGCAGCCCACAGACACCGGGACGGACGACACGGAACCGCCTGCGCTCGCCGACCCCTCACTGGCCCCGCAGGGCGCATCGGTGCCGCAGGGCGGGACCTTCACGGCGGTCGGCAGGGACTTCGACTGCTCCGAGGAGGCAGGGCTGGCGGGCCCGTTGACGTTCACCGTGCAGGGGCAGGAGCCGGTGCCCCTGACGGTCGACGACAGTGGAGGCTTCCAGCAGCCCGTCACCGTGCCGAGTGACGCCGCCCCGGGGCGGTACGAGATGACGGCGGTCTGCACGGCCGTGGCCGACGCGCCCACCGCGGAAGCCGTGTTCGACGTCGAGGAGGCGGCTCGGCCCGATCCGCGGATCTCCCTGTCACCCGGCTCCGGACGGCCGGGACAACAGCTCACCGTCGGGGGCACGGGGTTCTTGTGCGACGCGGGAGCGGGAGTGGACATCCTGTGGGACGGGCAGTTCGTCGCCGACGGCACACCCTCCGCGAGCGGGGTCTTCACCATCCCGTTCCGCGTCGCGTCCTCCGCCGCCGAAGGGGCGCACGAGGTGGCCGCGAACTGCCGGACCCCGGCAGAGGTCCGGGCCTCGGGGACCTTCAGCGTCGACCCGCCACCCGTCACCCAACGGCCGGACGACCCCCGCGAAGTAACCATCCACATGACCGGCTACCCGGCCGCCTGCGTCCGTGGCGCGATCGTCATCGGCGGCCGCCGGCTGAACACCTGGCTGGACGCGGACTCGTACGAGGGCAGTGCCGGGGAAGGCCGCTGGGAGCTGATCGACCTCCACGCCAAGATCCCGACGGACATGACGGGCCATCGGGACGTGGAGTTGGGGTGCCCTGGCCGGGGCCAGGAGAAGGCCGGTGAGATCACCCTGCCGCCGCCGGACCAGCTGACAGTCTTCGAACTGCCCATAGGGTCGACCCGGCACCCGGAGGGGAAGACGGGACCGATCACTCCGCCCCGCTCGAACGGCACCAAGGACCGGCATGGCGGCGGCGGTTCGCACGCGTCGACCGGTGGAGGCACCGGCGGGCAGGACGAGGACCAGGGCTCGGCTCCCTCAGCGGGCGACAAAGAGGCGGACGACGACGCGGACGAGAACGGCGGCAGCGACGCGCAGGGTCCGACCCGCGACGATCCCGCACTCGGTCTCGTCGAGGCCCTGCGCACCCCGGCCGATGTCTCGTGGGCGCTGAAGGACCTGGCCGGGTCGGTCGGCATGGCGGCCTGGTTCCTGGTGGTGGTCCTTCTTCTGGAGAGGGCCTTCCCCTCTCAGCTCGCCGACAACGCGATAGGCCGCTGGTGGCTTCGCCGCCGGGCGGAGAGGCGGGGCCGGCCTGCGAGGCTGCCCGGCTGGGCCAGGGTGTGCGGTTTCGCGCTCCTCGGTGGCTCTCTCGCCGTCTGGGCCGACGTCAGGACCGGACTGAGCCCGTCGACTGCGGTCAACACCGCGGGCGCAGCCGCAGGGATGCTGGTCATCCTGGTGACGTACGAGAAGACCAAGGACTCCCTGTTGCGCCCGCGCCGGGAAGGGATCCGCTCCGAGCTGCGGGTGGTTCCCGCGGGACTGCTGCTCGCGGGCCTGATGACGGCGATGTCCCGGTTCCTGGAGTTCCCGGTCCCGTACGTCTACGGCCTGATCGCCGTCTATATGGTGCTCGGCTCCCCCCGCCGAGGGTCCGGCGATCCCGACAACGGCTTGCCCAAGGGGCAGGCGGTCCTGATCGGGGGGATCTGCGTGCTGGCCGCCGTGGTCCTCCTCTGGGTGCTGGGCGCGCCCTTGCTCGACGCCGCCCGGACACAGAACGCCTCGCCCGGCAGCTTCCGGTACATGGTCGCCTACGCCTTGGGGCTGACGGTCGTCGCCGGTATCGAGGTGGTGGTGTTCGGCCTGCTCCCGCTGTCCGGCATGGACGGGCACAGCCTGAAGCACTGGAACAGGCCCGCCTGGTACGCCCTCTATCTGACCGGCCTGACCTTCTTCTTCCACGTCCTGCTGCACAGCCTCCACCCAGGGGTGGCCGGCAACCTCATGGTCGACGGGGACCTGCGCTGGTGGACCCTCTGCATAGCCACCGTCCTGTTCCTGGCGTTCGGAGCCGTCTCCTTGGCCCTGCGGTGGTACGTGGCGCGATACGAGCGGCGGACCCAGTCGGCCTGACGGGCCCGGGCCCGGGCCCGGGCTGAGCGGCTCAGGCGGGAAGAGCGGGCTGCTGGCCGTTGAGCAGAGCGGTGCCGAGGCGGGTGATGGTGTGGAGGACCGTGTTGCGGTGACGGTGGCTGTGGACGAGGGCGGCTTCGCGGAGGGCGGTGAGGTGGCGGCTGGCGTTGGGGGGTGTGGTGCGGGTGCGGCGGGCCAGTTGCTGGGTGGTGGCCGTGCCGTCCGCCACCGCGTGCAGGAGCTGTGCGCGGGTGGTGCCGAGCAACGTGGTGAGGGGCTTGTTGGTGTCGGCGGGGAGGGTGGGCAGGGCCCAGCCGGGGTCGTGGTCGATGGGGTAGACGAGTACGGGTGGCAGGCATGGGTCGAGGAGGCTGGTCACGTTGTAGCGGCAGAAGAAGGACGGCTGCAGGACCAGGCCCCGTCCGTGGAGATGCATCTCGCGGTCGACGGGGTAGTCGAGTTCCAGCACCGGATAACTCCAGCGCGCCGACGGGTGCAGGGTGCGGAACAGGGCTTCCCAGCCGCCCTGTGCGAGCAGTGTGGTGCGGTGCATCCAGTCGCGGTGCACCTGTGAGAGGACGCGGTCCCAATAGGGCGCCAGACAGGCATCGAAGTAGGTGTCCGCGGCGAGGGCGAGACGGCCCAGCGTCCCGGTGTCGCCTTCGGCGAGCTGGGTGCACCACGAGGGCAGGCGCAGACGGGGGTTCTGTCGGCGGAACTCGCGCAGATCGGCGCGGATCGTCTCGCGTCCGGTCGAGCGGAGCGCCTCGATCTGGGTGGCGCGCGAGGATCTTCGGGCGGGCGTCAGGAAGTCCAGGCAGTACCCCTTGGCCGGGGCGAGAGGGGAGAGGAGCCGGACTGCCGGGGGAATCCGGGGCAGGACCTGGCTCCGCCACGGCCCGAACACCACCCCGGTGTCCCGGCGCTGGAGCCGGTGCAGGCTGATCGACACCTCCCACAGCGCGTCGGGCTTGTCGCCGAGCACGGTGCGTGCCAGGTCGTCTCCGGTGAAGTGGACTCTCAGCATGGCCCCTGCCCCCGTGGCCCGGGTGTCTGTGCTGCTCCACTCCATGCTCCGGGGCCCGGCGGACACGGCACCAGACGCTTTTTGGGCTTCGGCCTCCCGGCGGGGGTACGGGCCTGTCGGCAGAGGTGCGGCTCTTCGGCAGGGGTACGGCCCTTCGGCAGGTGTACGACCTGTCGGCCTGGGACATTGCGTTCAGGCGCACGGAGATTCCAGCCGGTGGGAGCGCCGGTCCACACTGGGCTGCCAGGAGCCGACGAGAACGGGAACGGGATCAGACCGGAAACGGGGGGCAACACCGGTGGGCCGGTGGCGCCGATACACCGCACCACACAGTGTCGTTGCCGGGGCACCTTCCCGTTCCGCCGCCGCGGACCGGTCTGTCACGCGTGCAGGGCACCTGACCTGCACGGCAGAGCGGCTCGGAGGAGCGCTCCGTCCCGCGGGGAAACCGGCGGGGCCGCACCCGGACACAGCAGCACGGCCCCGGGCGGCCCCGTCGGCCGCGACCAGTGGACCAGTGAGGCCACGTGCGGGCGGACAAGGATCAAAAGGGGGACCCAAGAGTGCGTACACCGATGAAGGTGGCGGCAGTGGCCGGACTCGTCGCCCTGGCCGTCTCCACAGGCGCGGCCCTGACCGCGAGCCCTGCCGACTCGGCCACAGCGGCCTCGACGCAAGCGCGGGCCGAACCTCACTGCAACTACATCGACGACAGCGCCCGGCCCATCATCCGGGACGGCGCTCCCAGCCCACGCGGTGCCGTCCCCCAAGTGCAGTGCCTGATCAACACCTACAGCAACCAGAGCACGCAGCTCCCGGTGGACGGGATCCTCGGAGTGCGGACCCGCGCTGCGATCCGCTCCGTGCAGAGCTGCAACCAGGTGAGCGAACCTCCCGGGGTCATCGTGGGGCGTCCCACTTGGGAGGTCCTGTACAACCCCATCCCGAGCTGCGCGCGCCCACATCCGGCCCGCTGAAGGCTCAAGCGGGTGTCACGTCCTGCGACAGGAAAGAGGAGAAAATGCGAACTGCCTTAACGAAGACGCTCGTCAGTGCCGCGGCCATCGTCGGAATCGTCGCCGGGAGCCTGGCGGGCGCAACGGTCAGCTCCGCGGGATCCCCGCCGGCCGCCACACATGCGGCAAGCGCCCAGGATGTCTCCATCCTCGCGGTGAACAACCTGGGCCTGAACACGGCCCGGGCCAAGAACTGGCAGTGCTGGCTGCGTGACACGGGCTACAACCCCGGCGCGATCGACGGGCAGTTGGGCACCAACAGCTGGAAGGCCGCGCAGCGGAAGTTCAACGACCTGGGCCTCGGCGCCGGTACCGTCGACGGAATCGTCGGCCCCAACACGATCAGGGCGTTGCAGCGCTATCTGAACATCTTCGGCTACGGCCTCGACGTCGACGGGGCCGCAGGGCCGAAGACCCGGGCCGCGTTCTGGGACTTCAACGCAACCGGCTGCTGAGCCGGATCGGAGGCTGTTGCGGGTCTGGTCGGGCGGACGTTCGGCGACCCGACCGGACCGGCGACGTCCCCGAATCTCCGGAGTGCCGACGCAGCGTCGCGGTGGCGATGTCCAGGAAGTCCGGCACGGGGCCCGCGTAGCCGCTCTCCGGTACCGCCAGGCACGTTTCGACGGGCGGGGCGTCGGTGACCGTCAGGTAGACGAGGTCGGGGCGGGAGTACGAGTCCGCGACGCTGACCGGGACGAGTGCGATGCCCTGGCCGGAGGCGATGAGCTCGAACTTCTCCTCCAGCGAGGACGTCCGCCGCGTCCTGCCGTCCAGAAGCGGTTGACCGTCGAGATCAGCCAGCGTGAGGGTGTGGCAGCCGGCCAGCGGATGGGTCACGGGCAGGCACGCGACCTTGGTCTCGTGACCGATGGGGACGGTGCGCAGGCCCGAGTCGTCGAAGGGGCGACGGAGGTATCCGACGTGTACGCGGCCGTCGCGCAGCGGAGCGTCCCGTTCCCACCAGCGCAGCGGAAAGACGTCGATCTCGACCTTCGGATGGCTCGCCGTGAACGCCCGGATCGCGTCCGACACATGCAGACCGGGCGAGAAGCCGACGACGAGCCGCCGCTCGCCCCGCCGGGCTTCGTGCACGCGCCGCAGTGCCGTGTCCACCACCGTGGTGATCCTTGACGCTTCGTCATACAGCTCTTCTCCCGCGGGAGTCAGCTCGACGCTGCGCGTGGACCGTGTGAACAGCGGGCATCCCAGCTCCTGCTCGAACGCGCGGATCTGTCGGCTGAGGACCGGCTGCGCGATGAACAGGGCCTGTGCCGCGCGGCCGAAGTGCCGGTGCTCGGCCACCGCGACGAAATAGCGGAGCTTTCGCAGGTCCAGATCCATACCGTGACGGTATCAATGCGGCCCGAAGGGTATTGGACGCCCGGCTTGGACCGCGCGGAGACTTGCAGCGTCATCGCCACCGTCACTCCGGCCATGGACGACAGTCATGGGCGACAGTCGTGAACGACAGCTGTGAACGACAGCCGTGAACGACAGCTGTGCACGGCGACTGCGAACGACGACTGTGCACGACGACCGTGCACAACGCTTCACGACAGCAGCCCTGGCACCTGGCCCCGAGAGGAACCACATGAACAGCGCCCGCAAGACAGCCGTCATCATCGGGGCTTCACGCACCCTGGGCCTCGGGCTCGCCGCCGAGTACGTCCAGCGCGGCTGGGACGTCATCGGCACGGTCCGCGGCACCCGGCGCACCGGCCTCCACCACCTCGCCGAGACATCCGGAGGACGACTGACCATCGAGTCACTGGAGATGACCGAGCCGGAGCAGATCGCGGCACTGCGCGACCGGCTGGCACGGCACACCCTCGACCTGCTCTTCGTCAACGCCGCCATCACGCGCGGCGACATACCGATCGGCGAAGTGCCGACGGACATGTTCACCGAAGTGATGGTCACCAACGCGCTCAGCCCGATGCGTGTCGTGGAGACCCTCGGCCCATTGGTCGCGCCGACCGGGACCATCGGCGTCATGTCATCCGACCAGGGCAGCATCGCTCGGAACACCGAAGGCGGGCAGGACCTCTACCGGGCCAGCAAGTCCGCGCTGAACCAGTTGATGCGCAGCTACGCCGCCCGTCACGCCGACGACCCGCGGACGCTGCTGCTCATGGACCCGGGCTGGGTCCGCACCGAGCTCGGCGGACCCGACGCCGAGCTCAGTGTGGAGGAGAGCATTCCCGGGGTGGCGGAGACCATTGAGCGCCACCGCGGGAAGTCCGGCCTCCACTTCGTTGACCACGAGGGGCAGGTCGTGCCCTGGTAGGCCTGGGGTTCGCTGCGGGAGGGGGCGGGGTGGCGGGCCTTGACGTCGTACTCCCGTACTCCCGTACTCCCGTACTCCATCGCAGAGTTGCGGATGGCGAGAAGGCCGTCCTCAACTCTGCGATGGAGGCGCCGGTCCTACTTCAGGTGCCGGGCGAAGAACCGGTTCCCGTCCTCCGCCTCGAACCACGGGGTGCCGAGGTGCCCGCCCTGATTGGCGTGCAGCGTCTTCTCCTTGCTGCCGAAGGCGTCATACAGGTCCAGGGCCCGCTGCCGTGGGTTTCCTTCGTCGTCCCACTGCAACAGCATCAGCAGCGGAATGGTGACCTGTCGGGCCTCCTCGCGCTGGGCGCGGGGCACATAACCCCCGGCGAAGAACCCGGCGGCCGCGACGCGCGGCTCGGCCGCCGCAAGCCGGACACCGAGGGCCATCCACCCCGAGTACCCGACCGGACCCCCGATCTCGGGCAGCGCAAGGAGGGCATCCAGAGTGGTGCGCCAGTCCGGGACCGCCTTGTCGACCAGTGGGCCGACGAGGGACTCCAAGATCTCGTCGACCGGCTCGCCGGCCTGCATGGCCCGGCGGAGGTCGGCGCGGGCCTGCTCGTCGGCGGCTGAACGGGGCCGGTCACCGCACCCGGCGGCGTCGATGGTGGCCACCGCGTACCCGTACGCCGCGGACCGCCGGGCCCGGGCCACCAGCCGGGCGTCCCCCTTGGGCAGGCCGTTGTTGTGGGCCATCAGGATCAGCGGGGCCGGTGCGGCGGATGCGGGCGTCCAGAGGGTGCCGGGGATCTCGCCGAGGGTGAATTCGCGTTCGAGGACGCCGTCGTCGAGGCGCTGCTCGGAAGTGACGTGCATGGTCGTGCCTTTCGGGAGTGCGCTGGAACGGCGCTCCCGGACGACCTATTGCCCGACCGTGACCCCGGAGGGGAGCACCCATGTCGATACTGCGTTCACGGGTACCACCTCCTCGTTCTCTCGCACGGCCTCCGGAAAAGTAGCAGTGGCCGCCGTGGTCCGCCATCGGTTTTTCACGGCTCTAGCCGCGGACCTCGGACTCCGGGTCGGCGCAGACCGTCATATCGCCCTCCGCGCCTGGACCACGAACCAGTGCCGGTCGAGCCGGACGCCGCGGTCACTGCCGGCCGATGCCACATAGCGCTCGAACGGAACCTGGTCCGCCACCGTGTCGTAGTCCTCGAAGACCGGCACCTGGCGCAGGAACCTGTCGAGCTCCATCGGCGAGTGGTAGAACTCCTCGGTCCGGAAGTTCTTCTCCAGCACCACCGTGAAACCGGCCCCGGTGAGCTCCTCCACCACCTCGTCCATCACCGGCCTGCCGTCCCAGCGGCCGTAGAGTCGGCCCCGGCCGAAAGCCTCCTTCAGCTCGCGGAGGTCCGTCTCGCCGATGCCCATGTAGATCAGATGGCCGCCCGGCTTGAGCACTCTGCGGAACTCGCCCGGGAACAGCGGCCCGAGCCGGGACGTGAGCACGTCGAACACTCTGCCGGGCAGGCCGGTATAGGAAGCGTCGCGCCGCTCGAACCTGACGTTGCCAAGGCCCGCCTCCTCGCGCTTCCGTTCGGCGGACTCCAGCATCGACTCCGACGTGTCGATGCCGAGCGTGCCGCCGAACGCCGGGGCGATCCTCAGCAGGCTGCGACCGTCGGCGCAGCCGACATCGACCAGTCGGCGGTCCGGACCGCCATGGCCCCTCGCCAGCTCGTCGAACGCGGCCTCCGGATCACCGTCCGGGAAGACGTCCGTACGCAGGCCCCTGCTGGTGTATTCGCCGAACTCGTCGGCAATCCGTGAGTGGAATTCCGGGTTCATCATCACCTACGTCGGTTCGATCGATCCGCCAGAGAAATTGCTCGGAATCCGTTCGGCATGGTGATTTGAAGGGCGTGCGACCACCGACGGAAGAAACGTGACGGAAGAAATGTGTTGGCTGCCCGGTTGCGGGACGTTCAAGAAGCATGGTGGAGAGTGATCAACGGGCGATCCATATACGTTCAACGCGCGATCAATGCGGCGGCGTACGTGTCGCTCAGCTGCGGTAGTCGACCGGGCGGCGCCCGGGGCTGTCGTGGCGCGTGCCGCCTCGACCGCGGTGTCGCACGGCGCGGCCTCGCTCGTAGTGCCGATCCGGACCGGCCTGCCGCTCGCATAGTGCATGCCCGAAGAGGAGTTCTATTGACCGGAAACCCAGCCGAGCCGCGCGGCCCCTCTGGTCGCACCTGGGGGCGGGTGCGACCACGCCGAGGTTGTGTGGCCGGCATACGCGCCGTCTGCGCGCTACGCGTCACCCCTGGCTGGTTGTTGTGATGAGCTTCTTATCCTACTTACGGTGGCAAGGCGGATTTTCACTGCAGAGGGAAAGTCTGAAACCCCTCTTGTGGATCCGTACACGGCGCGCCTGTGAAAGTCACCGTCCCCAAAGAAAAAGGGAGTTCCACCATGACGTACGAGCGCCCAACCCTCGCCAAGGCCGGCGGTTTCCGCAAGGTCACGGGAATCAAGAACCACGGGCCCAAGGACATCCTCGGCGGCAAGCAGCTCCTCTGACGCGGGCGGCTCGTGACCGCTGCGCGGTACAGCTGACCGCCGTGCGGTGCGAACCCCGTCGTAGGCCTGCCGGTCACTGAACCGGCCCGGCCGTCGGGTGGCGGCGCCCAGCCGCCACCCGATCCCTTGGCCGTGACGTGTGAGCCCGCACTTCTGGACGCTGCCGACCGGAGGCCGTAGCCGTGGAAGAGTTCCTTTCGCTCCGAACCCTGCCCGCCTGGTTCGTCGTCCTTCCCGATGCGGAGGCGGCCGCCGCTCCGGCCGCCAAAGCGCTCCCCCACGCGAACCGGAGTCTGAGCCACGCCTCCGGCAGGCCCTGGCTGGTGGGCCGGTGGGCGCCCGAGACGATCGTCACGGCGCGGCACGGCGGCGTGCGCGTCGCCGTGATCGGGGAACATGCCGTCACGACGCAGGAGGCGCAACGCGCCGCCACCGCGGCCTTCGAGGCGTCCTCCCTCACGGCGCTCGACCGCTTCAGCGCCACCTGGACCGGCAGCTTCCACCTGATCGCCAGTTGCGACGGGCGGGTCCTGGTACGGGGCGGCGTCGTCGGTCTGCGGCGCGTGTTCCACACCGACCCCGCACCGCCGGGCCCCGGAGGCGTGAGCCTGGCGTCCGACCGGGCCGATGTGCTCGCCGAACTCGTCGGCGCCGAGTGGGACGAGAGCCGGCTCGCCCTCGAACTGCTCGGGTCGGTGCCGCACCCGCTCGCCGGATCCCCGATGTGGCACGGGGTGCAGGCCGTACCCGGCAGCCACAGCCTCACCCTGGACGCCCGCGGCCGGGCCCGGACGGCGTGCTGGTGGTCGCCGCCCGAACCCGGGATTCCCCTGGCCGAGGCTGCCGTACGACTGCGCGAGGCGCTGACAGCCGCCGTCGAGGTGCGCACGCGCGGACGCGATCTGGTGACGGCGGACCTGGGTGGCCTCGACTCCACCGCCGTGTGCTGCGCCGCGGCACACGGGAACGCGAAGGTCGTCGCGTACACCGCCGCCATCCACGACGAGCTCGGTGACGACGTGTACTGGGCGCAGCGGACCGTCCAGGCTCTGGGCACGGTCGAGCACCACGTCGTACCGGCCGAGGACGTGGCCATGACCTTCGACGGCATCGACGCGCTCGACGACCTCCTGGACACCCCCAGCATCCTCACGGTGGACCGCAACCGGCGCATGCACATCGTGGCGCTGGCGGCGGCGCGCGGCTCAGGGCTGCATCTGACCGGACTGGGAGGCGACGAACTCCTCGCCGGAACGCCCGCCCGGCTGCACGCCCTGGTACGGACCCATCCCTTCATCGCGCTGCGGCACATACGCGGGTACGGCGCGAAGTACCAGTGGTCGAGGGGGCGAACGGCGCGTCAGCTGCTCGACCGCAGCTCGTACGGGACCTGGCTCGGCCGGGTCGCCCGCGACCTGACCTCGCCGCCCGCCCCCGTGCAGGAGCCGCTGCTCGACTGGTCGATCCCGCCCAGGATGCCGCCCTGGGCCACCCCCGAGGCCGTCGAGGCGGCACGCGCCCTGCTCCGCGACCGCCTCCCCGACGTCCGGCCCCGGGGCAGGGACCACGGCGAACACCGCGAACTGGTCGCCATGGACGGCATCTCCCAGTGGACCCGGCACATCGGGCAGATGGCCGCGCCGCTCGGGATCACCGTGGCGGCGCCCTACTACGACGACCGCGTCATCGAGGCGTGCCTCGCCGTACGACCGCAGGAACGGATCACGCCCTGGCGCTACAAGCCGCTCATCGTCGAGGCCATGCGCGGCGTCGTGCCGGAGGCCAGCCGCACGCGCGGCACCAAGGCCAACGCCACCTACGAGGAGGAGGCGGGGCTGCGCCGCCACCGGGCCCGGCTGCTCGCCCTGTGCGAGGACTCCCGGCTGGCCCGGCTCGGGCTCGTCGACGAGCCGGTCCTGCGCGAGTGGTGCCGCCGCGCCCTGTCGGCGGAGACCGAGAGCTATCTGCTGCATGCGACCGTGGCCTGCGAAGTGTGGCTGCGCTCCCGGGAGATGACACCGTCCAAGGCCGGGCCTCCGGCCGGCCGAGAAGGGTGAGCCGATGTGCACGCTGAAGCCCGATGTCCTGCTCACCGAGACCGAGTACGGCATGGCCCTGCTCGACCAGAAGCGCGCCGAGTACTGGACCCTCAACCCCACCGCGGCCCTGGTCCTGCAGACCCTGCTGGACGGCCACGGCACCGAGCGGGCGGTGGCGAACCTGCTCGAACAATACGAGGGCGTGGACGCGAAGACGGCCGAGCGGGACGTCACGCGCATCGTGGCAGACCTGAGCTCGGCGGGCCTCATCGCCCCGTGAGCCGTACGCGCCGAAAGCGCCGCACAGGATCCGTCCGCAGAGAAGAGGAACTGAATGTCGACGCCGGAAGCGGTTCCCTACCACCCCCGTTCCGTCCCGCCGGGCCGCCGCGTCGCGGTCCGGCTGGTGGTGGGATGCGCCCACGCGCTGGCCGCGCTGCCGCCCGGCCGCATCCGGACCGTCCTCGGCCTGCTGCGCAGGGGAGCCCGGCCCGCGACACTCCCGGAGGCGACGCTGGCACGGGAGACGGTGCTCGCCGTGAGCCTGGCCGCGGGCGGGCACAGGGGATGCCTGCCCCGGTCGTTGGCCACCGTGCTGCTCTGCCGCTGCTCCGGCCAGTGGCCCACCTGGTGCGTGGGGGTGCGCACCCGTCCGCCCTTCGCCGCTCACGCCTGGGTGGAGGCCGAGGGCGAACTCGTCGGCGAGGGCGTACCGGCCGACTACTTCCAGCGCTTCTTCGCCGTGGAGTGAGGCCGTGACGGCCCGGCGCGACGACCCGCGGCGCACCGAAAGACACCGGTCCGGTCACCGCGCCCTCCTGAGCCATCTGCGCCCGCAGCGCACCCGCATGCTCGCCGGGGTGCTGCTCGGCCTGCTCGGCAGCCTGATGGGCCTGGCGCAGCCCCTCGCGGCGAAGCACGTGATGGACGACATGGGCCGGGGAAACCTGGGGGCCGGTCCCGTCGTCGTGCTCAGTGTGCTGGTGGTGGCCGGGGGAGTCCTCGCCGGCCTCGGCCACTACGTACTCGACCGGTCCGCCGAGGCCGTCGTCTGCGCCGCCCGCCGTCGGCTGACCGACCGCCTCCTGCGGCTGCGCGTTCCGGTGGTGGAGCGCACCGAGCCGGGCGATCTGATCGCCCGCGTCACCTCCGACACCGCGCTGCTGCGCCAGACCGCTCCTCAGGCGGTGTCGGCGGCCGTCACGGGCACGCTGGTCACCGTGGCGACGGTCGTCATGATGGGTCTCCTTGACGCCGTGCTGCTCTGCGTCACGCTCGCCGTGATCGCGTTCGTGGGCGTCGTCGTCGCGGTGGTCTCCCCGCGCATCGGCCGCGCCACCCGGCACACCCAGGAGGCGGTCGGCCGCATGGGGGCCGCACTCGAACGGTCCCTGGGCGCGTTCCGTACGCTCAAGGCGTCCGGCGCCGAGCAGCGGGAGGCCGCGGTACTGCACCGGGCGGCCGAACACGCGCGCCGCACCGGGGTGCGCGCCGCCGCGTGGGAGGCGGTGTCCGCGACCGTGTCGGCGGTCGTCGTACAGATCTGCTTCCTCGTCGTCCTGGGCGTGGGCGGCGCGCGCGTCACCTCCGGCGCGATCGGCGTCTCCACGCTCGTGGCCTTCCTCCTCTACCTCTTCGCGCTGGCACCCCGGATCGGCCAACTCGTGGAAGGCATCGGCCAGTTCCAGATCGGCTCGGCCGCGGCCGCCCGCATCCGGGAGGCGGAGGAGCTGGAGGTGGAGGAGCTGGAGGTGCAGGACGTGCAGGTCGGGACGGCGGGTGGCGCCCCGACCCCGGCCGCGGCCCCGGCACCGCGCACACGGGAGCCGCTGCCCGCCACCGTGGCGTTCCACGAGGTGCGCTTCGCCTACCGCCCCGGGCTCCCCGACGTCCACCAGCGGGTCTCCTTCACCCTTCCCGGCTGCGGCCTGACCGCGTTCGTCGGGCCGTCGGGCGCGGGCAAGACCACCGCCTTCTCCCTGATCGAGCGGTTCTACGAACCCGATGCCGGCCGAGTGTCGCTGGACGGCAAGGACGTGAGGGAGTGGCCGCTGGCCGAGCTGCGGGCGAACATCGGGTACGTCGAGCAGGACTCTCCGGTCCTCGCAGGCACCCTGCGCGACAACCTGACGCTGGGAGTCGCCGGGGCGACGACGGACCAGCTCCGCCATGTCCTGCGGCTGGCCCGTCTGGAGAGCGTGGCCGACCGTCTGCCCCACGGCCTGGACACCCACGTAGGCCACCGCGGCTGCAGGCTCTCCGGCGGCGAGCGCCAGCGCGTGGCGATCGCCCGGGCCCTGCTGCGCCGCCCGCGACTGCTCCTCCTCGACGAGGCCACCTCGCAGCTCGACGCGGCCAACGAGGCGGCCCTGCGCGACACCGTCACCGACGCCGCCCGCACCACCACCGTCCTCGTCGTCGCCCACCGGCTGTCCACCGTGACCACGGCCGACCGCATCGTGGTCATGGAGGCCGGGCGCGTACGAGCGGTGGGGACACACGCCCAGCTGATGGAGAACGACAGCCTGTACCGCGACCTTGCGACGACACAGCTGTTGAACCACAGCTGTTGAACCGCTGAGCGTTTCGCCGACTGGTTCGTGCAGCGCCGGCTCACGCTGCCGAAGGCCTGTCCTGCTGTTCCGGCCCGGGCGGTGGCGAGGACACGGGTGCTGGCGTGATGACGTCCATGACTGCATACCGAAAGGCCGATGCCGCGTAGGTGGAGTGGCTTTCCGGCGACTACTACGTCTACCTCGGTGCCACCGAACGCGCGTTGCGGCGGTATCGAGAGTTCCTGGCACCGCAGGGACGCCGCACTCTCTACCCGCGGTACGCGCTGTGCTCGTGCCGCGGTGGTTCCTTCGACGACGTACGACATGCACGCGACGTGCTTGAGCAGGCTCCGACCTGTGGTGGCGTCGCCGACTCGCCGACGGCGAGGAGGGCGGATGACTCCGCCACGCCCGCTCAGCCGGTACGCGATGCGCCCTACCAGCTGCGAACGACGCAGTACCAGGCCGTTTCCCTCTTCCGAGTGGTGCAGCTGCCGCTGCGGCATGTCCGGCGCTGCCGTGATGTAACACAGGTGCGCGTGACTACGTGCCAGTCGACCCGCTGGCTCGGCCTGAGACGCCGCTTGGGGAGCCTGTGGAACTGTGGCTGCTGAACAATCTGTCCACCACCGCGATCGCTGCTGTGATCGTCGGCAGTGTCGTCGTCCTGGCGCTGGTGGGCAGCGTGCTGACGCACCGGCGGCATCCGCAGCTGGCGGACGGTGAGCACAACGACATGGTCGGCGTCGTACTCGGCATGTACGGCGCCATCTACGGCATCATCCTCGCGTTCGTCGTCGTGACGCTGTGGACCGAGATCCAGGACGCCGACGCCGTGGTGCAGAACGAGGCGTCGTCCCTGGCCCAGCTCACCTGGGACAGCCAGGCGTTCCCGCCCGCCGAACGCGACCGCGTCCACACGGCCGTCGGCGCCTACGTCCACAAGGTCGTGGAGGTGCAGTGGCCCCTCATGCAGGCGGGGAAGCCTCAGTACAGCGCTACCCAGCGCCAGATGCAGGACCTGTTCGCCTCGCTCCAGACGTACGAGCCACGAACGGAGAAGGAGAAGGCCTTCTACCGTGAGACGATCGACGACCTCAACGAGGTGGTCGCCCAGCGCCGCGCCCGCCTGACCATCGCCGACCAGGAACTCCCGGGCCTGCTGAAGGTCCTGGTGTACGGCGGCGCGCTGGTGTTCATCCCCCTGACCTTCCTCTACGGCGTCAGAAGCCGTCGCGTCCAACTCGTCTTCGTCGGCTCGGTCGCCGCCCTCATCGGCTTCAGCCTGCTGCTCGTCGTCGTCCTCGACCACCCCTTCGCCGGCAACATCAGCGTGGACACGATGGCGTTCAAGGTCGGCCCCCTGGCCCGGTTCTGGTGACAGGAGGCGCGGGGCGGTTCAGGCGCCAGACCACGAAGATTCCGCTGCCCGCGGGAGCGGCGGGCGATGTCGCCTGCTCGCGGCGGACTTCGGTGAAGCCCAAGCGGCGGGGTATGGCGGCGCTGGACGTGTTGGCCAGGTCGTGCGAGATCTCCAGGTACTCCACGTCCGGCAGGGAGAACATCTCGGTGACCATGGCCGCTGTCGCTCTCGTGGCGATGCCCTGGCCGGTGGCGGCCGGGTGCAGCCAGTAGCCCATGCGTCGGCCCTGGGGTTCGGCCCCGCGGGAGCTCTGGCACATGCCGATGAGCGTGCCGCCTTGGGCGATGGCGTAGTTGTACGCGTCACCGCTTGCCCACTTCGCCTCGGCCATCGTGAGGAAGTCCCGTGTCCTCTCCTCGCTGTGCAGGGCGACCCACGGCTCCCAGGGGAGCAGGTGCTCCAGGGACTCCTCGATCAACGTGAACGCCGGAGCGAAGTCGCTCTGTCCTCGCAAGCTCCGGAGGACGAAGTCCCCGCACTCGATGGTCTGCCTCGGTCGCGCCATGGCGGCCATGATTGTTCGCGGACCGGCTCCCGGCAACGGGATCCGGAGGAAATGGGGGTTCAGTCAGGGTGGTGGGCGGCCCGCCGGGAAGTCCGCTGGATCCGAATCCCGTTGCCTCTTCGCGGCCGGGTGAGCATCCTGCTGGGATGCGCTTCTCCATCAACATCCCGAACTTCGGTGACTTCGCCGACCCCCGTAACGTCGCGACCGTGGCGGCCGCCGCCGAACAGGCAGGCTGGGACGGGCTCTTCGTCTGGGACCACGTACTGCACCGACAGCACCAGGGGCGCCCCTTCGGAGACCCCTGGATGCTGCTGACCGCCGCCGCCCTTGCGACCTCCCGGATCCGTCTGGGCCCCCTGCTGACGCCGGTCCCTCGCTACCGTCCGCAGCAACTGGCCCGCCAGGTGGCCACGTTGGACAACCTCAGCGGGGGCCGGGTGATCTTCGCCGCGGGCCTGGGCGGTCCGGTCGAGGACGAGTACCGCAGCTTCGGCGACGGCGCCGAGCCGCGCGTCCTGGCCGAGCGGCTGGACGAGGGCCTCGAGCTCCTCGGGCGCTTCTGGTCCGGCGAGCAGGTGAATCACGATGGTCGGCACTACGAGGTCCGGGACGTGGCGCTGCTGCCCGCCACCGTGCAGCGGCCCGCTCCGCCGGTGTGGATCGGCGGGTTCTGGCCGCGTCGTGCGCCGATGCGACGGGCGGCGCGGTGGGACGGCGCGGTGCCGCTGTTCGAGACGGCCAAGCATGGTCATGTGCCGGATGTGGCGGAGGTGCAGGAGCTGGTGGACTACGTGCGCAAGGAGCGTACGGCCGGGGCCGAGCGTCCCTTCGAGTTCGTGCTCGGCGGCGCCACGCCTCCGGACGCGGCCAAGGCCAAGGACATGATCGGTCCGCTGCGCGACGCCGGCGCCACCTGGTGGGACGAGCGGCAGATCCAGACCGGCCCCGACCTGGACCGGCTGGCCCCGGTGCTGCGCCGCATCGAGGCGGGGCCGCCGATCCTCTGACGGTGGCGAGGGTCAGTGCCCGGACGGTGCCAGATGGGCGCGTTCCCCCTGCGGGCCGAACAGGGTCAGCAGCTCCGCGGGGCGGCTGTCGGCGCTGCCGATCCAGTGCGGTGTACGGGTGTCGAACTCCGCGGCCTCGCCGGCGCCGAGCTGGAACTCCTGGTCGCCGAGCACGAATCTGACCTGTCCGTTGAGGACGTAGAACCACTCGTATCCCTCGTGGGTCTGCAGCTTCATCGTGGGTGCTCGGCCGGCCGGTGGATGGATCACCTTGTACGCCTGGATGCCACCGGCCCGCCTGGTCAGCGGCACGAGGACAAGGCCGGAGCGCCGCACCGGGCGCAGGTGGATGCGCGGATCGCCGGTGGGCGGCGCCGCGACGAGGTCGTCGAGGGGGACGCCGTGCGCCCGGGCCAGGGGCAGTAGCTGCTCCAGCGTGGGGCGGAGCTTGCCGTTCTCGAGGCGGGACAGCGTGCTCGCCGTGAGGCCGGTTTCGGCTGCGAGCTCCGCCAGCGTGGCGCTCCGCGCCCGGCGCAGGGCACGCAGCCGCGGCCCGACTCCGGCCAGCACATCTCCTGCGTGGTCGTCCATCCCCCGATGATGCGGATCCGCAACTTTTCTTGCAAGGGCGAAACGGCGGTGCCGATGCTGTTGGTACACCACCGGCGTCGTCAGCGCGTAGCGGATCACGCTCGGCACGTCGGCCGACGAAGGGGCACCGCAGATGGACTCCACCCGACGCCAGCGACCCACCACCGGCGCCGCGGACGATCAGGGCGCGGCAGGCGATCAGGGCGCGATGGACGACCAGGGCGTGACAGGCGGGGACGCCGAACAGTTCTGGGAGCGGCACTACCGCGCCCGGCACACCTGGAGCACACGCGTCAACCCACTGCTCGCCGAGACCGCCGCACCGCTGAGCCCCGGCATCGCCCTGGACCTGGGCTGCGGCGCCGGCGGCGACACCCTCTGGCTCGCCCGGCGCGGCTGGCACGTCACCGCCGTGGACATCTCCACCACCGCCGTCGAGCGCGTGCAGGAACGGGCCCGCGCTCTCGGCATCGGGGACCGGGTCGCCGCCGAACAGCACGACCTGGGCAGCAGCTTCCCGGCCGGCCAGTTCGACCTGGTCTCCGCCCAGTACTTCCACACGCCGTTCCCGTTGCTGCGCGGCCGAGTGCTGCGCACCGCCGCACGGGCCCTGCGCCCCGGCGGCCGCCTGCTGATCGTCGACCACGGCTCCACCGCGCCCTGGTCATGGAACCAGGACCCTGACGTCCACTACCCCACACCCGCCGAGATCGCCGCCGACCTCACTCTCGACCCCGCACGCTGGTCCGTCCTGCGCGCCGACATGCCCCGCCGTCAGGCCACCGGACCCGCCGGCGAGACCGCCACCGTCATCGACAACGTCCTGCTCGTCCAGCTGACCGAAGGATGAGCGCGGATGAGTACCCGAACCGCACGAACCACGGTGAAGGACACCGGACCTCCGTGGACCGGCGCCGACGAGAAGGCCACCCTGAAGGGCTTCCTCGACTATCTGCGGAACGCGGTCGCGGACAAGGTCGCGGGCGCCCCGGAGCCGCAGGTGCGAACGGGCCAAGTCCCCTCGGGCACCAGCCTTCTCGGACTGCTCAAGCATCTGGCGTCCGTCGAGCGGCTCTACTTCCTCGGTGAGGACGCGGGCCAGTGGTCGGCGACCATGCGGCCGTCCGCGGAGGACACCGTCGACGGCGTGCTCGCCGACTACCGGAAGACCGTCGAGCGGGCGAACCGGGTGATCGACGGCTGGACGGATCTGGCCCTTCCCGCTCCGCGACCCCCGCGCCGGGGGGCGGCCCCTTCGATGCGATGGGTCCTGGTGCACATGATCGAGGAGACCGGTCGGCACGCGGGCCACGCCGACATCCTCCGCGAGCAGATCGACGGATCCACCGGCCGCTGAGCAGCCGACCGTGGGCCAGTAGGGAGCCAGTAGGGAGTCGACGCCCGATGGGGTGGAGGGGCCGTGAGCCCGGAGTTGACTGTTAGTCAGTTTTGGCGTGGATGGCTGTTCTTGGTGTGCCCCGTGTGCCGCTACGGTCCTCATCGGTGGAGGCCTTCAACGGTGGGGGCCTTCAGCCGACACACGAGGAGCGTGATGTCATGAGCGCGCCATCGACAGTGCCATCAGCAACGTCACCAACAAAGCCACCAACAACGCCATCGACAGCGCTATCGGCGCTGCGGCGCAGAAGCGTTCTCGGGTACGGGGCGGTGGCCGCCGGAGCGCTGGCGGTGGGGGCTCCGGCCACGGCCCGGGCCGTGGCCCGGCCCCAGGGCGGCGCGGCCCGGGGCGGCGGACGGCGTGTCGCCGTGTTCGGCGCCGGGCCCGCGGGCCTGACCGTGGCGCACGAACTCGCCGAGCGCGGCTTCGACGTGACGGTGTACGAGCGGCGTGACGTGCTTGGCGGGAAGGCGCGCAGCATCCCCGTGCCCGACACCGGCACCGGAGGCCGCCGTGATCTGCCCGGCGAACACGGGCACCGTGGTGTGTTCGGCTTCTACCACCACCTGCCCGACACCCTGCGCCGCATCCCGTTCGCCGGGAACGCGCACGGCGTGCACGACAACCTCGTACAGGCCACCTGGGTCCAGTTCGCGCGCACCGGCAGCCGGCAGGCCATCGACATCCCGGGCACGCCGATCGGCTCCGGAACGCTCGACCCCGAGGCGCTGCTGCAGATGGTCACCGGGCTCGCCGAGGAGGTCTTCCATCTGCCGCCGTGGGAGGCCGCGCTGTTCGCCCGCAAGGCGGCCATCCTGATGACCAGCTGCGACGAGCGGCGCTTCGGGCAGTGGGAGTACGTGAACTGGTGGAAGTTCATCGAGGCCGAGGGCAAGTCCCTGGACTACCGGCGGCTGCTCGGCGGTGGCGTCCAGGTCATCCAGGCCCTCAAGCCGACGTCCGCGAGCGCGCGCACCTGCGGTCAGGGCGGGGAGGCCATTCTGTGGGACCTGTTGCAGCAGGGCAGCGACGGCCCCAACAACCGCGTCTTCAACGCCCCCACCAGCGAGGCGTGGATCGACCCGTGGGGCGAGCAACTCCGCTCCATGGGCGTCACCTTCAAGCTGGGCCACACCGTGGAGTCCCTCGCGCTCGACGGCGGCCGCATCACCGGTGCGACGGTCCGGACGGCGGACGGCCGTACCGCGCAGGTGGCGGCCGATCACTTCGTGGTGGCCGTGCCCGTCGACCGGGCGGTGCGGCTGTGGAGCCCCGATCTGCTGGCCGCCGATCCGCGGCTGGCCGCGACCAAAAAGCTCAACACCACCTGGAGCCAGGGCATTCAGTACTACCTGACGCACCCCGTACCGGTGGTGCCCGGGCACGTCGCCTACCCCGACTCGCCCTGGGCGCTGGTGTCCGTGAGCCAGTCACAGTTCTGGCGCGAGGAGTTCCGCGGAACATGGGGCGACGGCGGAACGCGGGACTCGTTCTCCGTCGTCATCTCCAACTGGGACGAGCCGGGCGTCCTGTACGGCAGGCCGGCGCGCCGCTGCACGCCGCGGCAGATCGCCGCCGAGGTGTGGGCCCAGATGAAGCAGGCCCTGAACCGCCCGGGCCGCGCGCGCCTGACGGACGACAATCTGCGTACGTGGTTCCTTGACCCCGCGATCACCGAGGGCCCCGGCGGCGAACTCGCCAACGACGAACCGTACTTGCTCAACGACGCGGGTTCCTGGGACCACCGCCCGGACGTCACGACGGCCGTCCCCAACCTCTTTCTGGCCGCCGACTACGTACGCCAGTACAGCAACGTCGACTTCTCCTCGATGGAGGCGGCCAACGAGGCGGGCCGCCGGGCCGCCAACGCCGTGCTGGACGCGGCGGGTTCGACGGCGGACAAGGCCCGGCTCTTCGGGCGGCACGAGCCGAAGGGCCTTGCGGCGGCGAAACGGGTGGATGCCGACCGGTATCGGTGGGGGCTGCCGCACGTCCTGGACTTCTGAGCTCGGCCTGGGGCGAGTTCACCGCGTACGCGCGGTCGCAGGAGGTCTGTCTGAAGAAGCACCATACCGGGCGCCCCGGCCGCTTCGTCCTCCGGTCGAGCCGCTAGCCTCCGTACGCATGACCGATCTTCAAACTCGTGACGGGCGCGTGGGTGAGCTCGCGAGACCGCCGGCCCGCCGCGTCCTGTGGTTCGCCGCAGGTGCCACCGCGTCCTTACTCGTCGCCGACCTCGCCACGCGCGCGTACAACCGGTACGACCCCATCCCGTCCGTCCGCAGGGTGGTGAACGTCGACGTCGAGGGCAATCTGGCCACCTGGTGGAACAGCACGCTGCTGCTCGCCGTGGCGGGCGTGGCGCTGGTCGCCGCGCTGCTCAGCGGGCGCGACGCGCGCCCCGGGCGGCTGTCCTGGCTGGGCCTCGCCGCCGCGACCGCGCTGCTCAGCATCGACGAGTCGATCTCGTTGCACGAGCGCCTGGGCGAGGTCGGCAAGTCGTGGAAGGAGTGGGCCGGGGGCTCGCTGCCCACGCATGCCTGGGTGCTGCCCGGCGCGCTCCTCGCGGCCGCGGGCACCGTGTGCGCCCTGCTGTGGGCGCGGAAACTCCCGCGCGACCTGCGCAACGGACTCCTTGCCGCACTGGCGGTGTATCTGGGCGGGGCGCTGCTGACCGAGGCGTTCAACGGCTGGGCGCTCGAGAACGGCCACAGCACGGTGCTCATGCTGGGAACGCTCGTGGAGGAGGGCTTGGAAATGAGCGGCTGCCTCGTCGCCCTCGCGGTCCTCGGCCGGTACGTGCTCTTCGAGCATGACCCGGCATCCGGGCGAGCGATGGTCCGGCTGCGGGACGGCTAGTGCCGTGACCGGAATCGATTGACCGGGCGGCCCGTCCGGACCTGTGCCTTCGACGAGTCCGGGCCGCTCGGCACCGCCCCACCGGGTGCCGACGGCCTACCGCCGCACCCGTGGGCAGGCGGAGCCGAGAGCAGGATCAACCGGCAGGAACTCGGTCCTTGAGGAAGCCGATCAGCAGATCGGTCACGGCCGACGGCCGCTCCAGGCTGGGGAGATGACCGGCCCAGGGCAGTTCGACGTGGTCGGCGCTCGCGAGGAGATCCGGCAGCCGGGCGGCGATCTGCCGGAAGTCCGCCAGATCATGCGCACCCGACAGGGCGAGGCAGGGAGCCCGCACCGCGGCCAGATCGAACTCCGCCTCTATCGAATCAAATTCCTCGGCAGCGGACACCTGCACGTCAAACGCGTGCCGCTGCATCCGGCGCACCGCCTCGCGGACGGTCTCGTCGGCATCAGGACCCAGCCAGCTGTCGACCATCAGTTCCGTCGCGCCGACGATGTCGCCCGCCTCGATCAGCGCTTCCTCGCGCTCGCCGAGCGCGGTCAGTTCGGCAGAAGGTTCATGGCCGGGAAGGGCGGAACAGAGCAAGGCAAGGGCGCTGATCCGGTCCGGCCACCGCGCGGCGATCTCCAGAGCGACGTGTCCGCCGAACGAAGACCCCACCAGTGCTGCCTGCCCGATGCCGAGACTGTCGAGGAGGGCCAGCACGTCCTCGGCGTCGCTGTGCGGCCGGTCCGGAGCAGGGGTCTCGCCGAAGCCCCGAAAGTCACAGCGCACAAGGCGGTAGCCGGCATCGATCAAGGCCGCCCACTGGGCGTCCCACATCCGCCGGTCGCACACCCCGGAATGCAGAAGCACCAGCGCAGGACCGTCTCCGGCCACGTCATGAGAGAGCGTCATCCGACGGATCCTATACAGCGGCTACGCGCCCCGGCCGCGGAGCACCGCCACTGCAGACGGAGGCCCTACCGGGCGTGTGCCTTCATCCAGTCGATGAGGTCCTGCACAGTGGTGATCTTCTCGGCGTCCTCGTCGGGTATGTCCGTGGAGAACTCGAATTCCACCGCCGTGCCCAGCTCGACAAGGTCCAGGGAGTCTGCCCCCAGGTCCTCGAACGACGCGTTGTTCGTCACCTCCTCCAGCTTGACGTTCAGCTGCTCGGCGATGACGCGCTTCACGCGCTCCTCAACGGTGGACACCCCACGGCCTCCTGCGTCGCTGCACGGGAACGGGCGGACCTACCTACTCTGACAGTTGCTCACGCGCCGGTGAAGCCGCCGGAAACCGCCGGAAACCGTCTGGTCGACTTCACGGCACACCTAGTCCGGGAGGGCGAAGCCCTCGGGCGGCGCGCCCTCGGCGAACAGCATCCCCACCCGTACCTTGCCCTCCCGTATGTCCCGGGCCCGCCGGTACTCGGGGGAGTCGTACCACTCGCGGATCCGGTCCATGTCGGGAAACTCGATGACTACGAGCCGGGAGGAGTCCCAGGTGCCTTCGACGGGCTCGGGCGTGGGTCCCGCGACCAGATAACGGCCGCCGTGACCGAGGATGGACTTCTGGGCCACGGACGCGTAGGCCAGGCCGGCCTCCTCGTCGAGGACATCGACGTTGACGATGACGTAAGCGGGCATGGGATTCCCCGTTCTCTCTCTAGTCGTGGAAGGCCGTGGTTGCCGCGAGCGCGGCGCGCTCGGTCGTCACCCGGTTCACCGGCGCGGTCTCGTCGGCGTAGCCGAAGGAGACGCCCACGAGCAGCTTCCCTCCGGTGACGCCGAGTTCGTCTCGGACGGTGTCGGCGTAGAAGCTCAGCAGTCCCTGCGGGCAGCTGTCCACGCCGTACGCGGACATGGCCAGGAGCAGGGTCTGCAGGTAGGCGCCGACGTCCGCGGCCAGCCGTGCCCCGCCGTCGCCGGTGACGAACAGGAACGCGGCGTGCGGCGCGCCGTAGAAACGCAGACTCTCCGCGTCGTACGCCGCTCGTGCCGCGTGGTCGTCGGGGCCGATGCCCAGCGCCCCGTACAGCTCGGCGCCGAAGGCGGCCCGGCGCACCCGGTGGACCGGTGCGTACATGTCCTCGGAATACGGATGGTCCACCGAGACGCGCTTCTCCGCGTGGGCCGCCCGCATGGCGTGCGCCAGGCGTTCACGCGCCGCGCCGCTCACCACCTCCACCTGCCACGGCTGCGCGTTGGAGTTGGACGGAGCGGTTCCGGCCAGCGAGAAGATCGCGCGCATCGTGTCCGCGGGCACGGGCTCCGGTCGGAACGCGCGTGTGGCGTGACGGCCGCGTATCAACTTCTCCGCGTAACTGCTCAGTTCGGTGGGCTCGGGCCTGCTCATGGGACACTCCTCCGTCACGACGTATGTAAACGGATACGTTTACTTGGAGGTGACTCTAGTCAGTCCACCCTGCCGAAGTAAACGCGTACGTATACTTTCTTCATGGGTACGACGACTACCGCACCTCGACGGCAGGGACGTGGAGGTCGGGACCGCATCCTGGCTGCCGCCGCCCGGCTGTTCGCGGTCCAGGGGATCAACGCGACCGGCATGGAACAGGTCGCGGAGGAAGCGCCGGTGTCCAAGCGCACGCTCTACGTGCACTTCCGGACCAAAGGTGACCTGGTCATGGCCCATCTGCAGGACCTCGCGTCGTCAGGCGCCACCATGGAGGGCGTGCTGACCCGCGAGGACATCTCCCCGCGGGCGCGGATCCTCGGTCTGTTCGACCAGCCCGCGGCGGACGCGGATCCGGTGCGGGGCTGCCCGCTCATCGATGCCGCCGTGGAGTTCCCCGACCCGAAGAGCGCGGTTCACGCGTACGCCCGCGAACAGAAACTGCGGATGGTCGCGCTGGTCGCCGCGCTGGTGACGGAGCTGGGCTGCCGGGAGCCCGCCGTGCTCGCCGAGCAACTGGTCACCCTCGCGGACGGTGCGGCAAGTCGCGCCATGGTCCTGGGCGAAGCGGACTACGGCCGGCACGCGCGGGCGGCGGCGGAGGTGCTCCTCGACCGCGCCCTAGCCGACGTCGGCTGACGAGGGCCGGAGCCCCTGGAGGAGGAGGGCGATCAGGCGTCGGGGGTCGTAGCGGGGGTCGTTGTCGTGCCCGATGCAGAGGTTGCCGATGCCGCGCATCAACTCGTAGGGCTGCGTGCCGGGCCTGATGTCGCCCGACTCGACCGCGGCGTCGAGCAGTTGGGCGCACACGGGCAGCAGCCGGTCGAGGAAGTAGGCGTGCAGCGCGGCGAAGCGGTCGTTGTCGGACTGCAGGGCGTCGGCGAGTCCGTGCTTGGTGACGAGGAAGTCGACGAAGAGGTCGATCCACTGGCGCAGTGCGTCGAGCGGGGAGTCGGCGCTGGCGAGGAGGTCCGGGCCGGCCTCGGCGCACGCCTCGATCTGGTGGCGGTAGACGGCGGTGACGAGATCCGCCCGGGTCGGGAAGTGGCGGTAGATCGTGGCCATCCCCACGCCTGCCCGGGCCGCGATCCGGCGGATCGGCGCGTCGACGCCGGAGGTGACGAAGACCTCGGCGGCGGCGGTGAGCAGCGTCTGCCGGTTGCGCTGGGCGTCGGCCCGCTTGCTTCGGGACGGTGGTTCCCCGGCGGGGCTCTCGGTGGCCAACACGTCGTCCTTCCCGGTCGATTGACAAAACGGAGCAGCGATCCGGATACTAAATGGAGCAGTGATCCGTTTCAGGTTAGCCGAAACGCGAGCTCCTGACCGCCTTGTCCGTCGCCCGACCCGGAAACCGGCGACGGCAGGCGCCACCGAAAGGGAACCCACATCGTGAGCACATCCACCACTGTCGCCACCCTGGGCACACCCGTCCCGGTCCTGTCCTACAGCCCCGTGGTCCTCTCCGTGCCCGGACGCCCCGTGGACCTCCACGTGCGCGTCTCCGCACCCGCGACAGGAACCGGCCTCCCCGTCCTCCTCCTCTCCCACGGCCACGGCCCCTCGCACCACCTCTCCTCGCTCAACGGCTACGCGCCCCTCGCCACCTTCTGGGCGGAACAGGGATTCGTCGTCGTCCAGCCCACCCACCTCACCTCCAGGACGCTGAGCCACCTGGTCGCCGACGCGCCCGGCGCACCCGACTTCTGGCGCTCCCGCGCCGAGGACATGACCCACATCCTGGACCGCCTCGACGTGATCGAGCGCACCGTGCCGCAGCTCGCCGGACGGATCGACCCCACCAAGGTCGCCCTCGCCGGACACTCGCTCGGCGGCTTCACCGCCGCCCTGCTGCTCGGCGCCGGGCTCACCGACCCCGACACCGGGGACGTCGTGCACCTCGTCGAGCCGCGGATCAAGGCGGGCGTCCTGCTCGCCGCGCCCGGCAGGGGCGGCGAAGCCCTCAACGGCCCTATGGCCGAGCAGTGGCCGATCATCGGGGCCGTCGACTTCTCCACCATGACCGCACCCGCGCTGGTCGTCGCCGGAGACAAGGACGACTCCCGGCACTTCACGGACAGGGGACCGGACTGGCACGCCGACCCCTACACCCTCGCCCCCGGCCCCAAGACCCTGCTCACCCTGTTCGACGCGGAGCACGGACTCGGCGGCATCGCCGGATACGACGCCGCCGAGACCACCGACGAGAACCCCGGGCGAGTCGCCTCCCTCGCCCGGCTCACCGCGGCCTACCTCCACACCCAGCTCCACCCCGGTGCCACCGCCTGGCAGACGGAGTGCGAGGCATGGACGACCGGTCCCGACGCGGTAGGGCGCGTCGCATCCAAGTAGGGCGTACAAAGGCGCCCTTCAGCGCAGATGGCGCAGGAAGACATCGGCCGCGCCGTTGGTGTCGTCGGGGACGAGATTCCCGGCCGGGGAGTCGAACGCCACCGCGCCGCCATCCTCGCTGACGCCCGTCCGCGGCCCTGGCTCGGTGTCCTCGGACACCGGCTCGCTCTCGCCGCTGACGAGACGGACCTCTCCGGTCAGCATGTCGCGCAGGAAGACGTCCGTGCTGCTGTCGCCGTCGTCGTCCGGCGCGAGGTTGGAGGCGGCGGAGGTGAACGCCGCGTAGCGCCCGTCCTGGCTCAGCGAGACGCCGTCGCTGTCCCCGTTGGCCGGTGTTCCGTCCGGGGCGGCGCTGACCAGGCGCATGCGTTTCGTCTCGCGGTCGTAGAGGAACACGTTGTGCGAGCTGGTCGGGGCCGGTCCCTCGGGGCGGAGGACCCTGGAGGCCGAGGTGAACGCCACGAAGCGGGCGTCACCGCTGAGAGCGGCGTCCCAGGACGGGGTCTTGCGGTTGTAGCCGTGCGGAACGCTGATGAGTTCCGTGGTCTTCTTCTCGCGGTCGCGCAGGAAGATGTCCGTCGCCGACGAGTGGTCCTCCACGTCGGCCAGCCCGGAGGCGTTGGAGGTGAAGGCGAGATACCGGCCGCCCGCGCCGCCCGCGAACGCGGGGGCGAACGCGTCGCCTTCGCCATGACCGCCCGCGTTGCTGAGCTGCGCCAGCTCCGTGGTCTTCTTCTTGCGGTCGTAGAGGAAGACGTCGTCCCGCTTGTTGGCGTCCCCGGGGACGAGATCCTCGGCGCCCGACGCGTACGCGACATAGCGGCCGTCGCCGCTGACCGCGGGGTCGTACGTCAGATGGGTGCGCAGCCCGTCGTAGGACGCGCCCGTGGGACTGATCCGTTCGGTCCTGCCGGTGCGCCGGTCGTGCAGGAAGACGTCGTCGAGGTCGTTCGGGTCGCCGCGGACGAGATCGTCGGCGGTGGAGGTGAAGGCCACGTACCGCCCGTCGGGGCTGAGGGAGACCTCCCGTACGACACCGTGGCTCGCCTTTCCGTTGCTCTTGACGCTGACACGCTCCGTCTTTCCGGTACGCAGATCGCGTACGAAGGCGTCGGGCGTGCCGTTGGTGTCGTTCGCGACCAGGTTCCGGGACGCCGAGACGAACGCGACGAAGCGGCCGTCGGCGCTGAGGGCGGGGTTCGTGGAGGCGGCGTTGCCCTGGGCGCCGGACGGTCCGACGCTCACCCGCTCGGTGTGCGGCGCGGAGGTCGGGGCGGCGGACGCGCCCGCGGGGGAGAGCACGGTCACGGCGCAGACGGCGGCGAGCGCGGCGCCGGCAGCCGTCACGCGCTGATGAACGGTCATCGTTCCTCCTGTGTCGACAGTCGGCAGCGGTCTCCGCGTGCCGTGAGAGCATGCCCGGGAAGGGCTCAACTCGCCCCGCACACCCAGGTCATCAGCCACTGCGGCGATCGGTCGTGACCGGGCGCACCGTAGGCGAGCGAACACCGTGAAGCCCCAGGGGTCAATGTGTCGCGTGCCCTCGGCGGTAGGGATGCGCCGGTTGCATCAGCGGGGCAGGGCGCTTCGGCGGGCTTTTGTGCCGTACTCGCGGGGAATGGGCAACCGTCGGCTGACGCCGAGACCTCGCCCACGCGGAATACCGTGCCGACGCGGCGGGTTGCGCGGGCATGAAGGCCATGGGTGTGTACAGCTTCGGCGGCCCGGAAGCGTTGCAGGTCCTGAACCTGCCCGAACCGCAGGCGGGTCCCGGTGAGGTCCGCATCCGCGTGCATGCGGCGGCCGTCAACCCCACCGATGTGATGCTGGGCACCGGCGGCCACGCCGTCCGCATGCCCGACCGCCGCCCACCGTTCGTGCCCGGCATGGACGCCGCAGGCGTGATCGACCAACTCGGGCCGGGGGCCGACGACCGCACGCCTCGCCCTGGACGCGCTGGCCAGGGCCGACACGTACCCGAGGTGCCCGGCACGGCGGTGACCGCCGAGGCCCACCGGGGAGTGAGGAGCGGCGGTGGACGGCAGGCCAGAAGCACACAGAGTCGGCGGGCGCGGGGTGTTGGAGGGCGCGTTCGCGCTGCTCGAAGATCGGCCAGTCCTGGCAGCCCTCCGCGCGGACGCTTCACCTGGCGGCGCGCCATCCGATGCACCAACTGGCCTCGACCGCGCCGGGCACCAGCATCGGCCTGACCGTCGCCGAGACCGACCGCGCCATGATCGTGTGCGGGATCCTCGGTGAGGTCGACGAGGTCCTCTCCTGCGGCTCGGGGACACTGCTGCCCCCTGGATCGGTGGCCGAACAGATCATGTCCAGTGCCGCCCTCCGGACGGCCTTGCCTTCGGCTGCCACGACACGCTGGGGGTGCACACCGTGCACGCACCCGACGGGACCATCATCGCCGCGGTCGGCGCCTCAGTGCTCGACGCCCCACGCATCATCGCCCTCGCCGACGCCGACCCGATCCAGGGGCTGGTCAGGGGGCATATCAGTCTGCTGTCGGGGCCATGTCGAGCGCGGTGAACTCATGGTTCGCCCAGATCAGACGGGACGTCTCCTCCGGATAGGGAGTCGTGTGCGGCTCCACGTCGAAGACGCGGGTCAACCGCTCCTGCACCCGGTACGGGGCCCAGCCCGGGTCGCCGGTCGCGGCGAAGGCCGCCCACGCGGTCCTCATCTCCGCCGAGAGCGCGGCGGCCTCGTCCGGCGGGTCCTCTCCCAGGAGCAGCGTGGCGATCCCGCCGCGCAGCGTGCCGAAGACGAGCGGTACGTCGAGTCCGTGGCAGGCGGCGAGTGTGCCTCCCCTACCGGGTGCCTCCCAGGTGAGTTCGTACATGTGTGAGGTGCCGCCGCCCTCGACATGTGCCTGGGCCAGGTGGAGGCTGGGCATGCGGAACAGCCAGTCCGACACGACCAGGTCCCGAAGCGTGGTGGGGTCGGCCGCCGCGTGGCCCCTGCGGTAGGCGCGCTGACCGTCCTCGTCCGGCGCGAACCACGCCAAGGTGTGCGCGGCTTCTTCGTCGGTCACCTGACCGAGTTGCCCCGCCAGCGCGGTGAACAGCCGTGTCTCATCGCGGGTATGACCGACCATCAGATGCACCTGGGCGCTCTGCCCCGACCGGAGCGCCTCCCACGGCGAGCGCGGCAACACCTCACCGTCGACCACGGGAGCGAAGGGCATGCGCGCACGTGCGGCCTGCCCCCACCGGGGCTCGTACTGGGGCATCTTGTGCAGTACGGTGTCGGCCGCGTCGCGCAGTGCGCCGGGTGTCGCCGCGGCCATGCCGGCCAAGGTGGGGGCCGATTCCAGCTCGGCTGCCACGGCGGCCCCGATGTCCGCCGCCAGCGCCGTGCCGTAGAAGGGTCCCGGCACGCTCTGCGCCACCGCCCGGTGAAAGAGCCCGGCGGCGCGGGGCATGGCAAGGAGCGCGGCGATCGCGCCCGCGCCCGCGGACTCCCCGAAGACCGTCACCCGGTCCGGTGCGCCGCCGAAGGCCGCGATGTTGTCCCGTACCCAGCGCAGCGCGGCCACCTGGTCGAGCAGTGCGCGGTTGGGCACCGCACCCTCGAAGTGCCCGTAACCTTCCGCCCCCAGACGGTAGTTGAAGGTGACGACCACGGTGCCGCGCCGGGCCAGCTCCGCGCCGTCGTAGGTCGGGCCGTCACAGGTGCCGACCAGATAGACCCCGCCGTAGAACCACACAAGGACGGGCAGTCCGGCCGCGCCCGGATCCGGCGACCAGACATTCACCGTCAGCCAGTTCCCGGACTGCGCCCCGGTCTCGGGCCCCGCCAGGGGGCCGAACGCGCGGGACTGCGGAGAGGGCTCCCCGAACGCGTCGGCGCGCCGCGTGCCCTCCCAGGGCAGCGCGGGCTCCGGCGCCGCCAGCCGCAGGGGGCCGACCGGAGGCTGCGCGTACGGGATCCCCCGGAAGACGGCCACACCGGCTTCCCACTGTCCCTGGACCCTCCCAGACACCGTAGGGACGTCGGGTGCGCGCGGCGAGCCGGAATCAGTCACGCTGTATTCCTTCTCGCGCCAAGCCCCGCCGACACTTCGCAGGTGTGGGGGATCAGCGCAGCTCCTGGATGCGGACCAGGTTGCCGGCCGGGTCGCGGAAGGCGCAGTCGCGCACCCCGTACGGCTGCTCGGTCGGCTCTTGTACGACCTCGGCCCCGCCGGCCACCACCTTCTCGAAGGTGTCATCGAGGTCGGCGGTGGCCAGCAGGATCCAGCCGTAGGTGCCCTTGGCCATCATCTCGGCGATGGTGCGGCGCTCGGCGTCGGTGATGCCGGGGTCCGCGGCGGGCGGCGCCAGGAGGATGGACGTGCTGGGCTGGCCGACAGGGCCGACCGTGATCCAGCGCATTTTGCCGTTGCCGACGTCGCTGCGGACCTCGAAGCCGAGAATGTCGCGGTAGAAGGCGACGGAGGCGTCCGGGTCGTCATGGGGGAGCGCGCTCGTGTGAATGGTGATGTCCATGGCAGCTACGCTAGTCGCGGCGCACGGAGCCGTGCTTCTCGTTTCCTGACCGGCCTGGTCACCTGCTTCTCCACGCACGGAGGAACGACCGCCGCGGCGTCCGCTGACTGGCGCCGGTAGGCGCCGGGCGCCACACCCACCAATTGAGTGAAGCGGGTGGTCCAGCGGCCGGGCGTACTCCCGGTCGATCCGGTCCCGGACCCGGCGCAGCCGCGCGAGGTCGTCGAGGCGCTGTGCCGCGGTCAGTGCGGAGGCCCACGCGGGGTGACACATGAGGGAGCTCCTTTCGTAGCTGCCGGCGTGCTCCTGTGTCACCGGTTCACAGCGACGCGCTCTCCGCCGCGGTCGCCCATGCGAACCCGTCCGGGTCGGTGAAGGTCCCGGCATCGCTGCCGATGCTGATCCGGTGCGATCCGGTGCCGTCGGGGGAGACGCCGGCGACCTTGGCCAGGGCGCGGTGCTTGTACAGCGCCAGCTTGACGGGACCCGGCCCGGCGGCGAACTCGACGTACTTGCCGGCGAAGCTCTTCGCCACGGGCAGACCGTGCCCGACGTAGAACTTCTTGCTCTCGGCCATGTCCGCGACACCCAGGAGGAGCACGATCTCGTCGAACTGCCGGGCAGGCGGTTCGGTGTCCTTCTTCGACGAGGACGCGATCTGCCAGATCGTCCCGTCCGGGGCCTGTACGACGCCGCCGTAGCCCCAGAGCGACTTGGCGGCGGGCTTCAGCGTCGTGGCGCCGGCGTCCAGGGCGGCGTCGACGAGAGCGTCGACGTTGGCCGGCTGGCACGTCACGAGCGACAGCGTGAACCCTCGGAAACCGGTGCTCGGTGTCTGCGCGGCACGCACATGTACCTGAGTGCCCAAGCCGAAGGCGGTGCTGTAGAAGGAGCGGGCGGCGGCGGGGTCGGCCGCCTCAAGGGTGACGGATTCGATGGAAGTCATGTCGATGACGCTAGCTACGGATCCGCGACCGGCGCTTCTCGATTCCTGACCGAAACGAAGCACCGGGGCCCGGGAGCGCCAGCGAGAACATCGCGGACACCGCGACGGTGCTCACGAGCCGGCGCCCCGCTTCCTGACTGTGCTCAGCACACCGACGGGTTGTCGCAGTCGAACCTCACCGCGTGTGCGGTCGGCTGGAAGTCCGGTGTGCTCCAGGGGGTTCCTCGTCCGCTGTTCTTCTCCGCGGAGGCGACTTCCTGCCGGCAGTCCGTGGCTGAGACGTACGTGGCGAAGATATGTGCCTTCTTGTTGGTCACGTTGGTGCCGTTCGTGCTGCCCTGGTCCGGCAGCTTGATGCATTTTCCTGCCGGCGGGTTGAGCATGCGGTGGCCACGGCCGTCGGCGGTGGTGAACAGGAATTCGCCCTGGGCGATTTCGGCAGGGGCCGCGTAGGTGGAGGTCACTCCCGATGTCGCGGTGACCAGTGCGGCGACGGGCAGGGCGAGCAGGGCGCTCATGCGGCGGGTCACGGGATCGCCTTCCGGTGTGTCGTCAGGTCCTGCGTGATCTCGATCTGTGTGCGGCAACTGGGATTCGGGTTGATGTTGCCGGTGTGCAGCACCTCGCGGCTGCCGACGAACGCGCTGGCCGCGAATTGGCGTACGTCCGAGCAGGCACCCAGATCGAAGGTGGCCGTTGCCCCGGAAGTGACGTGGCGCTGGGTGATCAGGCGGATGGTCGGATCGCTGTGCCGGGCGACGGCCAGGTTGACCTCGTCGAGGGTGAGGCGGGAGTGGTTGACCACGTCCACCACGTAGTTCTGCTCGGCCGGCGGAGGCTGGGCCCCGGCGGACGGTGCGGCTGCGAACGAGGCCGTCAGGAGGAGCAGGGCCGCGCAGACCGTCCTCGCCGCGCGCTTCACCGCCCGGCTCGTTCCACTCGTACGGCCGTCGACCTGTCCCTGATGGTCACGACGTCATCGCACCCCACCGGGTCTGCTTCGACATCGCCGGTGGTGAACAAGCGCTCGCCTCCGACGATGCCGCTGACCGCGTACTGCTTGACGTCGGAGCACGGTCCCAGGTCGAAGCTGACCACGCTGGACGCCGGGACGTTGTACGCATGGAGGAGCTGGGTGACCGGTGTGCTGTGCCGGGTGAAGGCCACGACGATCTCGTCGAACGCCTGGCTGGAGAAGTTGTCGACCTCGACCTGGTAGTTCGGCGCCAGCCGCGTCACGGTGTCCGGCGCTGTCGCGCCTCTGGTGTCGGCTGCCGCGTGCCCGGCTCCTGGTGTCGTGGCCAGGGCCAGCAGGCACGCTGCCGTCGCGACAACCGTCCGGCCGACGTACGTGAGATGCATGAGTGTTTCCCCCTTCTGGAGCGCGCCGGGAACGCCTGGAGCGCAGCGTTGTGCTGTCGCCCAGCCGTTCTGACGCCCGACGGTGCGGCGCTTCGATTCCCCCGGGAGTGGCCGCTCTCACACGGTGGGGGAGGGAGGTGAGAGGGTCAACGTCGAGGTGGGCGGTTCACCCTAGTGGGTGGATATATCGGATAAGCCGACAATGGCTCATTCGTTGTGAGGGCACCCATGGAGAATCCGCCGGAAGGAACATGACGCGTGTGGAGACGTCCACCCCGTTGTGCGAAGCGGAGTTTTATGGCCTGCTCAAGGGGTCGGTACGGTCGGATTCATGGAGTGGAACTTTCAGTCGGCCGAAGAGCTCGCGGCTGCCTTGCGTGCCGGAGAAGTGACCTCGGCGGAACTGACCGACGAGGCGATTGCCCGTATCGAGCGGGACGACAAGACCGTCAACGCGATCTGTGTGCCGGACTTCGACCGCGCACGGGCCGCCGCGCGCGACGCCGACCGGGCGCGCGCCCGCGGGGAGGACCGGCCGCTGCTCGGCATTCCGGTGACGGTCAAGGAGTCCTACGACATCGCCGGGCTGCCCACGACGTGGGGCATACCGCCGCACCGGAACCATCTGCCGGCCGAGGACGCGGTACAGGTGTCGCGGCTCAAGGACGCCGGCGCGGTGGTCCTCGGCAAGACCAATGTGCCCTTGGGGCTGCAAGATGTGCAGAGCTTCAACGAGATCTACGGCACCACCAGCAACCCATGGGATCACGCCCGCACGGCGGGTGGTTCGTCCGGCGGCTCAGCTGCGGCCCTGGCCTGCGGATTCGGCGCGCTGTCCATCGGCTCCGACATCGCCGGTTCGCTGCGCACCCCCGCACACTTCTGCGGTGTCTACGCACACAAGCCGACCCTCGGCCTCGCGGCGAACCGCGGTATGGTCCCGCCGCCCGGTCCGGCCCTGCCGGTCGAACTCGACCTCGCCGTCGTCGGTCCGATGGCGCGCACGGCCCGCGACCTCACGCTGCTGCTCGACGTCATGGCCGGACCGGACCCGCTGACGCTGGGCGTGGCGTACGACTTGCGGCTGCCGCCCGCGCGCCATGAGCGGCTCAGTGACTTCCGGGTCCTGGTTCTCGACGAGCATCCGCTGATTCCGACCGGGTCCGCCGTGCGGGCGGGCGTGCACCGGGTGGCCGACGCGCTCGTCGACGGCGGCGCCCGCGTCGAACGGCACAGTCCGCTGCTGCCCGATCTGACCGAAGCGGCGATGGTCTACACGCAGTTGATGTTCTCGAGCTCCACCGCACGTCTTCCCGTGGAAGCGTACGAGCAACTGCGGACCCGTGCCGCCGCACTGAGCGCGGACGACCGGAGTCTCGCCGCGGCGCGGCTGCGCAGCACGGTGCTCAGCCATCGCGACTGGTTCGAGGCGAACAGCCGCCGCGAGCTCCACCGCCGCGGCTGGCGGCAGCTCTTCGCCGAGTTCGACGCCGTGGTGTGTCCCATCACGCCCACGCCCGCGTTCCCGCACGACCACAACTCCGATCTGCTGCAACGCCGGATCGACATCGACGGCGTCGCGTACCCGTACCTCGACCAGCTCGTCTGGGCCGGTCTGGCCACCATGCCCGGCCTGCCCGCCACCGCCGTACCAGCGGGCCGGTCCCCTGAGGGTCTGCCGGTGGGAGTGCAGCTCATCGGTCCGATGTTCGAGGACCGCACTCCGCTGAGGCTGGCCGAACTGCTGGAGCAGAGGGTAGGCGGCTTCCAGCCACCGTGCTGACACAACACGTGACACCCACATGAGAGATGGCTTCCCGCTCTCAGGGGCAGTCTCCGTAGCGGGTGGCCATCGCGTCGGCGCGGTCGCGGAGGGAGGCGCGCAACGACTGCGGGGCCAGGGCTTCCGCGTCCGTGCTGAGCTGCCACAGCGCCCATTCGGCATGCCGTGAATCCTGGAACGTCAGCTCGAGGCACAGCCAGCCGTCCGCGCCGGGTTCTTCCGCGCGGACGGCCAGCGCGGTGTCAAGGAGTTCCTCCCGCCGTGCCGGGTTCACCCGCACCCGCACGGTGATGTGGTCGCCGCCGGAGAGGAACCGCGCGGAGCGCTCCCGCCAGATCCGGTCCAGATCGACCCGGTTCGGTCGCTCTGCCGCTTCGGGGAGTTCCTCGGCGGCCAGCACCCGCGAAAGCCGGTAGGTGCGGTCCGCGCCGGCTCTCGTGGCCAGCAAGTAGCTCCGGTCGCGCACGGTGACCAGGCCGATCGGGTCCACCGTGCGCCACTGGGGCGCCTGGCCCGTGGCGGCGTAGTGGATACGCAGCTTGTGTCCGGCGAGCACCGCGCGCCTGACCTGGATCATGGTGGTGTCGGGCACCTCATCAGTGACCAGCCGACGGGAGAGCAGATCGGTCTCGGGGTCCACGAGGAATCTCTGGGCCGCGTCGCTCGCGGAGGCCCGGTGGCCTTCGGGCAGCGCGTCGACCACCTTGCGCATGGCCGAAGCGAGCGCCGAGCCGAGGCCGAACACCTGCTCGCCGCGCCCCGACCCGGCGGTCAGCAAGGCCAGGGCCTCGTCGTGGTTCAGCCCGGTGAGCTCGGTGTGGAAACCGGGCAACAGCGCGAAGCCGCCGTGCCTGCCGCGCTCGGAGTAGACCGGGACGCCGGCCGCGGACAGCGCCTCGATGTCGCGCAGCACGGTGCGGGTGGACACCTCAAGCTCGCGGGCCAGCGTGTCCGCCGTCAGCCGACCGCGCTGGCGCAGCAGGAGCACCAGTGAGACCAACCGGTCGGCGCGCATGCGAGAACTCTAATGGAATACATGACAGAGGGTGTCGTGATGTGTTGGGAGGCTCGTTGACGCGACGCCAAAGCTGGCGGCCACCGGGCTGATGGACGTACGCGTACTCCCGGTGCATCGAATGGAGCTGAAGTGGCAGTGGAACGAACGGCGGTCAACCCGGTGACGTGGTCGCAGGAGATGGGATTCAACCAGGGCGAGGTCGTCTCCGGGCACACACGGACCCTGTACATCTCGGGGCAGACCGCGATGAGCGCCGACGGCAAGCCCCAGCATGACGGCGACATGGCGGCGCAGTTGGCGCTGACCATCGACAACCTGGAGGCCGTGCTCACCAAGGCCGGGATGTCTCTCGCGAACCTCGTCCGGCTCAACGTCTACACGACCGACGTCGACCTGCTCCTCCCGCACTACGGCGTGCTGGCGGCACGGTTGGGCGCCGCCGGGGTGGCGCCGACCTCCACGATGCTCGGGGTGACGCGACTGGCGATCCCCGGCCAACTGGTCGAGCTCGACGGGACCGCCGTGGCGTGAGGTGACCTCACCGTCCCTGCCTCCCCTCGACCCGCTGGCCTGACCGCGGTCAGGATGACATGGGGGGGCTGACACGACCAGAAGGGCATTCCCCGCTCGGGGAATGCCCTTCTGCACACAGGAAGTGTGTGTCGCAGGGGGCCCGGCCGGGTTCTGAAGGTGCCGACGGGCCGTACCCCTGGGTCTGTGTCGGGTGTCAGTTGAGTGGGGCCTTGGGCGGTGTCCCGTAGAAGGTGATGCGCGGCCAGCCGCGCTTGGCGGCGAGCTCGTTGAGGGCTTCGGCGATCTCCGCGGGCGAGATCTCCTGCTGTCCGGAGGTCTCTTCGTGCCGGATGCTGAAGGTCATGGACACCTCGGCGTAGCCCGTGCTGTGCTGGGCGCGCCCGCTGAACTGAGTCCCGGGCTCGAACGCGACGGCCGCCTGGCTGCGCTCGGCCGTCTGCGCGGTCTGCGCGTTGTTGCCGTCCTTGGCCTGTGCGGTCCCTGCCGAGGCAAGCACCGCGCCCGCGGCCGCCGAGCCCGAGTAGCCCAGCACTGAGCGTCTGGAGACTCCGGACATGTTTCCCTCCCCAATGAGATGGGCCTCTCTCCTGGAGACCCGTGGTGATCATAAGAGCGGGAACGGGCCCATGGGGCGGAACGCGATCACCTACTTCGGCACACATGGCCCGTGACCTGTTGCAGGGCCGTGCGGCCTCACAGCCGGGATTTCAGCACGTCGACCTCACAGCCCGGTGCGAAGGGGTCGAAGCCGTGCTCGACCAGCCAGCGAACCCCCATCAGGCTGCGCAACGACCACCACCCGCGGATCACGTCGAGGTCGACGTCAGCGCCATAGCCTGCGACGACGTCGCCGAGGTGCGCCTCGTGACCGAGCGTCAGGGTGGCGAGGTCGAACAGGGCATCACCCTGGCCCGCCTCGGACCAGTCGATGATGCCCGTGAGCTCGTCGCCGTCGACGAAGACATGGGCGATCTGCAGGTCGCCGTGTGTGAACGCCGGAGTCCACGGCCGGAGCGCGGCCTCGGCGACCTGGCGGTTGCGGGTGACCAGGCCGGCGGGCAGGACGCCGTTCGTCACGAGCCACTCGCACTCGCCGTCGAGGTCCGCCGCCAACTCGTCGAGGCCCCGGCCGCCCCGGCCGGGCCAGGGCGGCAACGGCGCGTCGTGCAGCTTCCGGAGGGCGGCACCCGCCGCGGCCCACGCCGCCGGCGACGCGGTCGACGGCTCGCCGAGGCGGCCGAGCGCCGTCCCCCGGACCGCGGCGATCGCGAGCACGGGCGGCTTGCGCCACAGGACCTCCGGGGTCGGGACCGGCGCCAGAGCCATCGCCTCGACCTCGACGTCGATGCGCGCCTGATCGGCGTCCACCTTCAGGAACACGTCGCCGACGCGCAGGGTGGCGCGCTCGGAATGGGCAACGACGACTTTGACCTCATCCATGGGCGACCAGTATCCCAGGGGTAGTTGTCGACGTCGCCGGATTTATTGCGTGTGCGTGTGCGTGAGTGGGCGTGGTGTCACACCGCGGCGGGCTCGAGGACCTGTGGCCCCTGTTCCCGCTGCCGAAGGAGGGTGATGGCCTCGCGCAGGGTGAGGTGTGCCCGGGCCCGCCATTCGTGTTCGAGGATGGTGAACACGTTGCAGTCCCACCAGCGGCCGTCGCGGAAGTAGAGCTCCCGGATCTTCCCGTCGTGTGTGCTCCCGGAGGCGAGGAAGAGCCGCTGGGCGGGGATGTTGTCGACCGCCGCCATGCACCACAGGCGGTGGACGCGGAGTTCGTCGAAGGCGAGGGCCGCGACGAGCTGGCTGACCTCGTAGCCGGCCGAGAGGTTCGCCAGGTGGGGCCGCAGAATGATCGAGTGGCAGTAGACGCTTGAGTACCGGTCGCGCTCCACCGTCACCGTGCCCACGAGGGAGCCGTCCGCACGCTGGACGACGGCGAGGCGGTGCCGGGTCCGAGCGGGGTCGGCCTGGTCCGCCTCGGCCTCACGCACCAGGTCGACGACGTCCTCGTACGGCATCGCTCCGGACGAAGTGTGGCGCATGACATGGGGGTCGCCGAGTATCTCGGACAGTTCGTCGGCATCGTCCGACGTGAACTCGCGCAGCGCGAGCGTGGTGCCCTCGCGCACGGCACGGCCTGTGGGCGGAAGGAGGGAGGTGGAGAAGAGAGAGGCTGTACTCACAGTGATGATCATAACCCTCTGCACATGATCGGGGCGGGCCGGCGACTCACCCCTACAGACCCCTGACGTGCGTGGTGCAGAGGCATATCGACCACCACTTCCGCGGCAGGCCCTACTTGAGGGTGTGGGCGCGCTGGAGTACCTCGGCTGAGGCTTTGGCCACCGAGCCGGTGTCGAAGGGCGGCTGGGGGTCGTACTCGGTGTAGAGCTGGATGGCCTGCGCGGTCGTCTCGTCGGTGAGCAGGGCGGCGAGTTGGATGGCCATGTCGATGCCGGAGGAGACCCCGGCCGAGGTGATCACACGGTCGTGCCGGACGACCCGCTCGGGGGTGTAGTGGGCTCCGTACGACTGCAGTTGGGCGGCCGCGTCCCAGTGGGTGGTGGCGGTCAGGCCGTCCAGGAGGCCGGCCGCGCCGAGTACCAGGGAGCCGGTGCAGACCGAGGTGGTGAAGCGGGTGCCGGTGTGGATCCGGCGCACCCAGTCGAGGAAGTCGGGGTCGTTCATCATGGTCTTGAAGCTGCCCCCGCCCGGTATGAGCAGGACGTCGCAGTGTTCCACCTCGGAGTACCGGGTGGGGACGTGCACCGGCAGGGAGCCCAACACGTCCTGGACCAGGCCGGGTTCGGCTGTGACGAACCGCACGGTGGCCCCGGGCACGTACGCGAGGATCTCGTACGGGCCGATCGCGTCGAGCGGCTCGAAGTGGTCGAAGAGCGGGATCACGATGTCCATGCGCCGCAGCTTAACCACCGCCCGAACGGACCTCGCAGGCCCGGCCTCATGGAGAGGACAGGGGCGCATTGGCCTTCCGGCCCACCCGGGAGCCTCGGCCGTAGCCCTTCGACGGCGGCCTTCTAGCCGGAAGGCGGACGTCCGGAGCCCACCCGGCTTCCTAGCGTCGGGGCATGACGGTCGACACCGAAGACAGCAGAGACAGCAGAGACGGCAGCGACGGCAAAGGCGCCGAAGGTGGCGCAGGCAGCAACACCGGCACCGACTGTAAAGACGAGGGCGAGGGCAGGGTCAAGGGCGGCGTTCCGCGGCGCGCGGGGGTCACGGCCGGCGAGCGGGCGCTCGCGCCCGATCTGGGGCGCGGCCTGATGCTGCTGCTCATCGTGGCGTCCAACACCGCGTTCCACCTGTGGAAGTCCACGTACGGGCCTTCGGGGTGGCAGCCCGTGAACGGCAACTGGCTCGACCACACCGCCCAGTTCACCATGATCACGGCCCTGGACCTGCGCGTGTACCCGCTGTTCGCGTTCCTCTTCGGCTACGGCATGATGCAGCTCTTCCTGCGCCAGCAGGCCGCCGGGACCTCCGAGCGCAAGGCGGTGGGGATCTTGCGCAGGCGGAGTCTGCTGCTCGTGGGCATCGGGGTCACCCATGCCACGCTCCTCATGGCGGGCGACATCGTGGGGTACTACGGCGTCCTGAGCCTCGCCCTCGGCTGGCTGTTCCTGCGGCGCGGCGAACGCGCCTTGAAGCGGTGGGCGATCGGCGCCGCCGCGCTGCTGCTCGTGCTCGCGGCGCAGCCGGTCGTGACGGCGCTGCTCCAGGGCGACCTGGGCTCGCTCGGGGACGCGGGGGCCGAGCCGGGCGGCGCGGCGTACGCGGCGGGGGAGAGCAACTGGTTCGAGGCGGCGGGCACGCGCTTCGAGACGAGCATGTACGTGTCCTTCCTCGCGGCGCCGCTGTCCCTCGTCGGTGGCGGGTGCTTCGTGTTCCTGCTCGGTTTCTGGGCGGCCCGGCGCCGCGTACTGGAGGAGCCGGGACGTCATCTGCCGCTGCTGCGCCGTACCGCCGTCATCGGCATCGCGGTGGGCTGGCTCGGCGCGCTGCCCGCGGCCCTCGCCCACGTCGGCGCGCTGCACGTACCGGACGACACGCAGAGCGAGACCGGCTCGCTGTACATTCTGCGCGAGGTCACGGGCAACGCCGCCGGGCTCGGCTACGTCGCCGCCGTCGCCCTCTTCGCCCACTGGTGGACGCGGCGCCCCCACCGTCGCGGCACACGGGCGGTCACGGCCGTGTCGGCGGTCGGCAAACGCTCCCTGTCCTGCTACCTCACCCACTCCCTGATCTTCGCGCCGCTGCTTGCCGCGTGGGGCCTCGGCCTCGGTGCGCATCTGACCAGCGCGACCATGGTGCTGTTCGCGGTGGGTGTGTGGCTGGTGACGGTGGCGGGCGCGTACGCCCTGGAGCGGCGCGGGCGGCGGGGCCCGGCGGAGGCGGGCCTGCGGCGGCTCATGTACGGCCGCGCGCGCTGAGCGCGGCCGGGTCGGGCGCAGCTACTCAGCGGGCGGGTGGGTGAAGAAGACCTGGCGCCAGTGCTCGGCCGAGCGGACCAAGTCCTCGCTGACGTGGTGGAGGAACCGGCTCAGGTTCTCAAGCCGGGCACCCGCGGGTGTCGTGGGGCCGAGGGCCTGAGCGCCGCGCGCGGAAGCCGCGGCGATCCGGCTGTCGACGCGCGCGCTGGCCATGATGGCCTGGGACCATACGTCGTCGCCGATGACGTAGCGCTCCGCGCGACCGCGCGGGTCCCGTTCGCGGTGGATGATCTGGATGGCCTCCAGGTAGCCGACGGCCTTGGAGATGGCGGCGGGGCTGACGCACAGGCGTTGTACGAGTTCGGCCGAGGTGAGGCTGCCGCTGTCCGTGGTGAGGAGCGCGGCGAGCACCCTGGCCGCCATCCGCGGGAGCCCGGACTCGACGAACAGTTCCGTGGTGTGCGCGGCCACTTCGTCGACGGTCTGCCGGTCGCGTCCGTCGAGGTGAGTGCTTTCCGGTGCGGATGGACGCGGGGTGGCTGTGCTCTGCCGGGCCTTTCGTCTGCTTGCCTGGTGGGCCCGGTCGGCGTGGTAGTGGCCCGGCCCGCCGTTGCGCATCACCTCGCGGGTGATGGTCGAGGTCGGCCGTCCGAGGCGGCGGGCCACGGAAGCGTAGGTCTGCCCGTCGCGCAGCCCCGCGGCGATCTCCCGCCGGTCCTGCCGGGTGAGTCTCGTACCAGGCATCGATGTCCTTAGCTGTCGACGTCATCTGCAGCTTAATGCAACGCACTCATTGCATTCGCAAGCAGTGTTCATGCAACAGTATGTGTCATGTGACCTTGTGCTTCTTGAGTACTTCGCGCAATACCGATTGACCTCATCGCTCATGCAACGTAATTTTTACTGTGTCGTGAAGATCGTTGGAGTGAGGGCGGCGGACATGAACGAAGCGGGTATGCAGCAGGTGCTCGACTGGGCGGTGGCCGAAGCCGGCATCCCTGGCATCGTGGTCGACGTCAAGGACGGGGACCGGACGTGGTTCGGTACTGCCGGGGTGGCCGACATCAAGACAGGAGTCCGGCGCCTGCCGGGGGAGTACGCGAATGTCGGCAGTGGCGGCAAGGCCTTCATCGCCGCGGTTCTCCTGGCCCTCGACGCCGAGGGCACGCTGAGCATCGACGACACCGTGAACACCTGGCTGCCGGGCGTGCTGAACGTCAACGGCTATGACGGCGACAGGATCACCATCAGGCACCTGCTCAGCAACACCGGCGGCCTGTTCTCCACCGGCATGGCGCCGGAGCTGACCAACCGCTACGCCACCCGTGCCGGCTTCGTGAAGCATCGCTTCGACACCGTCACCACCGACGAGCTTCTCCGTATGACGGTGTCCCAGCCGCCGGTCGGCGAGCCCGGGGAACGCTTCGAGTACTCCAACGGCGGGTTCTACATTGCCGAGGTGATCATCGAGAAGGCCACCGGCCACACCGTCGCGGAGGAGATCGAGCGCAGGGTCATCCGGCCGCTCGGCCTGACCGGCACCTACGTGCGCCGCGCCCAGGACGTGGACTACCCCGATCCGCACCCTCGCGCCTACTCAACGCTGTTCTACAAGGACGGCACGGATACGGCGGCGGTCACCCCGGAGAACTGGGAGTCGGTGATGGAAGAGCCCGGACTCGAACCCCTCGACGTCACCGAATTCAACACGTCATGGGTCCCCGCCAACGTCGTCTCCACCACCAGCGACATGATCAAGGTCGTCAACGCGCTGGCCGGCGGCACCCTGCTGCCGCCGGCCCAGCACCGCGCCATGTGGACCACGGTCTCCACCGAGGGCGGCAACTGGATGCCGCACGCCCGATACGGCCTCGGCCTGTTCGAGTTCGACAGGGAGGCCGTGGGCGGCCTGACGCTGCGCGGTGTGGGCGGCAGCTACTGGGGGTGCCTCTTCTACACGGTAGGCACCGCCGACGGTCGCCACACCGTCTCCATCCAGACCAACACCGAGTGGAAGTCCTGGGACGTCCTCTTCAAAGTCGTCGAAGCGGAGTTCGGCGTCCGCGTCGGCGCGTACGCGTAAGCCCCCAGTACTGTCGACCGCGCCTGCGGGTTCCCCGTGTCCGGAGCCTCAGCGCGTGGTCAGGGTGCGGCTGAGGAGGGGAAGCAGGCGGTCCCAGTGAAGCTGTAGTGCGGCGGGGTTGAAGGCATCGGTGTCGGACATGGTGAACCCGTGGACGGTGCCGGGGTAGATCTCGGAGCTGTAGCCGACCCCTGCCGCGTCCAGGGCCTGGTTGAGTTCGCCGAGGGCCTCGGGCGTCAAGTCGGTCTCGGCGTGGCCGAAGTGGACCTCGGCGGTGAGCCCGGAGAGGCCGGCAGGTCCGTCGGCTCCCACCGGGCCGTGGAACGCGGCGAGCGCGGCCACCTTGTCGGGGTGGGCCGCGGCGGTGCGCGTCGCCAGGAGGCCGCCGAAGCAGTAGCCGGTCACTGCGACCGGACCGGCGCTGACCTCGGGCTGAGCGGTGAGGAACCGGAGATAGGCGTCGGCGTCGCGCAGGACGCGTTCCTTGGTGTGTGCCTCGATGATGGGCATGAGCTGGGAGACGACCGCGGGCCGGACCTCTTCGTCGATGAACTCGGGGAGCTCGATCAGCGGTGCCGGGCCGTGGCGGTAGAAGAGGTTGGGGACGAGCACGTAGTACCCGTGCCCGGCCAGTTCGCGGGCCATCTCCTCCAGCACGGGACGGATCCCGAGGCCGTCCATGTACATCAGCACCCCTGGGTGCCGCCCACCGCCGTCAGGGAAGGCGGCGAACGCGTCGGCCTTGCCGTCCGCGGTGGGAATCTGCAGCGTCTTGGTGGGCATGAACTCTCCTGTCGTGGTTGATGTGTCGAGCTTGTGATCAACACGACGGAGGCGGAGCCCGCGCGGCAGCGCACGACCCTCGGTCCTTCAGCGGGCCAACACCGGCCCGTACGGCGCTCAGAGGAGCACCGGGTCACCAATCCGTGTGTGGCGCGAGGCCGTCCCGGTAGTCATAGCTCCACAACGTAGCCCATTGGATCAAGCTGAGGCCAGTCGCCCCAGTTCCCCTTCAGTGCTCGAAAGCACTCCTGCCCGTCGGCGCGGACCGCCTGCCGAAGTCCCGTAGAAATAAGTGCCTTCCACCGGTCACATCTGTCTCCCGCGGGCCGTCATAGCGGTGAACGCCCTAACGAAGCACGAATGGAGACAGTGATGGGTACATCGATGGAAACGCGCGCGATCACGGCTGAGGTTCCGACGGGGCCGCGGCTGGCCGACGACCCCGGGGAGCTCGTGCCCGAGCTCGCGGCGGTGTCGGCGGCGCTGTTCAAGGTCACCGGGAACGGCTCGGTGCCGCGGTCCACGGTCAGCCTGGTCCAGCTGCGGGCGGGGCAGATCGTCGGCAGTACGTATCTGACCGTTCTGCACACGGGATTCCTGCGCGCGGCGGGGGAGTCGGAGGAGCGCATCACTTCGGTGGCGTCCTGGCAGGACTCCCCGTACTTCACCGCACCCGAGCGGGCCGCGCTGGCGCTCGTGGAGGCCGTGCTGAAGCCGTCCGGGCAGGGTGAGCGGGTCACGGACGAGCTCTACGCGCTCGTGGCGGAGCAGTACGAGCCGAAGGCGCTCGCCACCTTGATGTTCGTGATCGGCCAGGTCAACTTCTTCATCCCGGTGGCGCTCATCGCCAAGCCGGTGCCCGGCCGGTCCTTCAGCGACCCCTGGAAGTGACCTCTCCCGCCGGGGCGGGGCCCTTGGCGGAGTCCTGAAGGCGGTGGGGTGCGTGCACCCCACCGCCTCAGTGACTCACCGGCGTCCTCGTATCAAGACCGCCTCCCGTATCGAGACCGGGACCGCCGATGAAGGGTGATCCTCAGATGGCCTCCCACAGGGCGGGGACGTTGGGCGGCTCCCAGCCCGGGTTGGCGGTGTGTCCCTGGATGCAGCGGTAGCGGACGCCGTCGTAGGTGACCACGTCTCCCGTCGCGTAGGTGGCGCCCACCTGCCACGTGGTCTCGCCGCTGCCGGGCACGGTGAGGGTGTAGGTGGTGGTGTGGCTGGCCTGTCCGCTGCCGGTGAAGGTCAGCGTGTACGTGCCGCTGACCGTGCCCGCCGCGACCTCGACGGTGGCGGTCGCGGACTCGCCCGAGGTCACCGTCTCCGGGCTGATGGAGACGCTCACCCCTGTGGGGGCGCCCGAGGCCGACAGGGCTACCTTCTGCGCGTTGCCGCTGGTCGTGGCGGTGGCGAGGGTGACCTTGGCGGAGGAACCGGGCTCGACCGTGCCCGAGGTCGGGTCGGCGGAGAGCGAGAAGTCGTCCGTCGGGGCGGGCTTGTCGCCGACAGCCGTCTTCCAGATCGTGTACGCGACACCGTCCGCGCTGCGGTCCAGGGCGGTGGCACCGATGTTGTCGGTGGTGTCACAGCCGGAGTGGTAGCAGGGGTCGTAGGGGCGGCCCGCGGTGCCGCCCCACTTCGCCGCCTCGGCCGCGGACTTCGTGTCCGAGGCGCCGGTGGCGTAGCCGGAGGTGGCGATGCCGACGCGTTGGAAGGAGGCGTCGTCCGACCGGCCCTGGCCCTCGACGTTCTCCTGCGGCGCGAGGTTGAGGGACGTCCAGTACTCCTTCATCGGCGCCGAGGCCGCGGAGTTCAGGTTGTTGATGAAGTACCCGGCGTTGACCGAGCCGATCATGTCGAAGTTGTAGTACGCCTTGATCTTGGCGCGCTCGGTGCCGGACAGTGACCTGGCGTAGAAGTCCGAGCCGTTGAGGCCCTGCTCCTCGTCGGTCCACCAGGCGAAGCGCACGCGGTTCTTCATGGCGGGGTTGGTCTGCGCCAGGGTCAGCGCCGCCTCCAGGATCGCGGCGGAGCCGGAGCCGTTGTCGTTGATCCCGGGTCCGGCGGCCACACTGTCGAGGTGCGCGCCGAACATGTACACGTTGTCCGCGTCGCCCTGCGGCCACTCGGCGACCAGGTTGTTGCCCGCGCCGGCGGAGCAGCCGGAGGTGCACGGCTGCTCGGTGACCGTGTAACCGGCCGCCTCGAGCTTGCCCTTGATGTACGCGACGGAGGCGCGGTAACCGGGCCCGGTGGCGCGGCGGTTGCCGCCGTTCTGCGAGGCGATGGTGTTGAGCTGCGTCAGGTGCGCCCGCACCTTGGCCACGTCGATGTCCGGCGGAGGCGTCGGATTGCCGCCGCCGCCCACGGTCAGCGTGTACTGGGCGGTGTGCGTCTTGGCGCCCGCGGTGCCCGTGACGGTGATCGGGTAGGTCCCGGCCGCCGTGGACGACGCCGTGGTGATCTTCATGGTGGAGTTGGCGCCGGAGGTGACGGTCGCCGGGTCGAACGAGACGTTCACCCCGGTCGGCGCGCCGGAGGAGGTCAGCGTGACCTGCTGGGCGCTGCCGGTGACGGTCGTGGTGTTGACCGTGGCGGTGGTCGAGGCGCCCGCGTCGACCTTGCCCGAGGCCGGGGTGAGACCGAGAGAGAAGTCGTTCTGCTGTCCCGAGCAGCTCGGGTCACCCGTCTGGGCCGGGATGTTGATGGCGTCCCAGGCCGCCTTCGTGGCGTTGAACAGGTCGCAGCTCGCGTCCAGGTTCTTCGCCGAGGTCAGCGTCGCGGTGCGGTAGCGCTTGTACGTCATGCCGCTGGTCTTGAGCAGCATGGCGTCGTAGTAGATCTTGCCCGCGTTCTTGACGCCGACGCCGGTCACCGGCTTGTTGTTGCAGGTGGGGCTGGACGGCTTGCCGCCGCCGGGGTTCGACCCCTCGGCGAGCAGGTAGAACCAGTGGTTCAGCGGCCCGGCCGCCTTGTGCTCCTCGGTGTTGGGGATCGACGCGGAGTAGCAGTTGGGGTCGTTGTTGACCCGGCTCGGGTCGTACATGTTGCGGATCGGACCGCGGCCCTGCAGGTTGATCATTTCCCCGACGGTGTAGTCAGGTGTGTCGTAGGGAGCCGGTTCGTTGATGTACGCCTCGGTCAGGGCGCCCATGATGTCGCCGGTCGCCTCGCCCAGGCCGCTCTCGTGGTTCGCCCCGCCGGGGGTGTTGGAGTCCAGGCCGTGGCCGAACTCGTGGGCGACCACGTCGACGCCCGCGATCCACTCGTTGGCGCTGTTGTGGCCGATGGTGACGGAGGAGCCGTCCCAGTAGGCGTTGAGCTCGTTGAGGCCCACCCGCACCGGCCAGCTGCGGCCGTTGCCGTCGTGACCGTTGCGGCCGAACCACTCCTTGAACATGTTCCACTGCTTCTGCGCCGCGAACATCACGTCGACGCAGCCGGTCTCCTTGCTCCTGGGGTCGCCGGTGCCCCAGTCGTCGGTGGCCTTGGTGAAGAGGCCACCGCTGTAGTCCGAGCACTGGAGTCCCGGCCGTGTGGTGTCGCGCAGCACGTAGTTGCTGCCCGACCGGGACGTGTCGATGGTCAGGGGGCTGGGGCCGTTCCACTTGCTGCGGCCGGTGCCTGCGTGCACGTCGTCGTACGTGTCGACGACCTTGCCGGTGAGCGCGTTGACGAAGACGTGCAGCTTGCTGGGGTGGCCCGCCTTGGACCGGCCGGTCAGCACGGTCTCCCAGGCGAGCGCCGGGGTGTCGTTCCTGACGCGCACCACCAGGCGCTTGGAGGTGACCTTCTTGACCGATGCCAGCTTGGTGCGGCTGGTCTTGACGGCCTGTGCGGCCTTCACCTTGGCCTTGGTGTTCACCGAGATCGTGGCGTCGGTGGCGGAGTGCGTGGACCGTACCCTGCCCTTGCCGTCGGCGAGGACCACGGCGTCACCGCCCACCACCGGCAGTCCGCGGTAGGTGCGCTCGTACGCGACGGAGTACAGGCCCTTGCCCCAGGGGATGACCTGGTGCCGGTCGTACTGTTCCTGGGGCCCCTTGGCGAGCGTGTCGAGGCCGCTCCGTGCCGCCTTGTCGGCGGCGGCGACGGCTCTCGCGAGGGGGTTCGGCTTGCCTGCCGGGGGAGCGGCCGGTGCTGCGGCCGAGGCGAGGGACGCTGGCACCACCATCCCCCCGACTGCCATGGCCAGGGTTATCCCGGCCGCTGCGGTCCTTCTGAGCATCACGGCTCCTTGTGAGAGGTGTTGAGGCTCGATCAGGCCAGTAATGTCATGGGCATGTCAGCAACTGGGCTCGCCCCGCTGCTCCGCTTCAGCTGCTGACGGTGGCATGACACGTACATGGCTGGCGGAACCTTCGCATTGGTCTGGACCGCAGTCAACGGTTTTCGGGCGCCCCGCACGCCCTGTCAAGAACTGGCAAGCCGGGCGGGACGGCCCCGCCTCACTCCGAGGCGTCCCGCAGCCTCTCGCGGTACTCCCGCACTTCCGGCAGGTCGCCCCAGCGCCCGAAGAGGCGGCCGTTGAGACCGCGCAGCTCGGCGGAGATCATCAACTCGCGCAAGCGCAGGGACTCTTTCAGGACGGGTTCCACCAGGGCGACCGCGGCCACGGGATCCCCGGCGCACGCCCAGCTGTCCGCGAGACGCAGAGTCAGGAGCAGACGGGTGGTGTGCATGTGGGGTGGCAGCAACGTGTACGACCGCGCGGTGGCCTCGATCGCGCGCCGGGCCGCCGCGCGGTCGTCGGTCACCACCGCGAGGTCGCGCAGCGCGCCGCCGACCGCCGACTCGAGGCGGACCACGCCCTCGGCACCGGACAGCCAGGGCGCTTCGAGGCGGTCCCGGTCATCCAGGCGGGCGAACCTGCGCCGGGCCAGGGCGATGTGCCGCCGACACGCGACGGAGTCGTGGCGCAGCGCGTACGCACGCGCCTGGTACAGGTCCGCCAGCGTCGTCATCCAGCGCCGCTTGGCATCCACCGCCCCGATGGCCTCCGCGTACACGAGCATCGACGCGGCGTCCCCGTCGAGCCGCACGAGGGTGCACATGTCACTGAGGAGCGTCGCCCGGACCTCCGCGTCCTGGGCGGCGTCCGCCCATCGCAGGCCGTGCCCGAACCAGGCCATGGCGACGCCGCTCTGCCCGCGCTCCATCCGGAGCCGCCCCGCGACCTGGGCGTACTGCGCGGCGAGCCGCAACTGCCCGTACGGCAGCCGCCCCGTGGCGTTGACCGCCTCGGCCCAGCGCGCCACCCCGCGAAGGAGCCGTTCCACGGTCGCCGCGCACGCGTCGGTCACGTCGACGAACGCTTCGCGGATCAGGCAGGCAAGGACGGCGGTGAGCCCGTGCAGCAGCTCCGCCTCCGCGACGACGCCGTCGTACGGTCTGGTCAGACCGTGCATCAAGTCCGACACCGAACCCTGGTCGGGCACCGCACAGCCCATCGTGCCGTGCAGCGGGCAGGGCAGCCCTTCGGCGGGCAGCCGCGCGGGCCACGAGTGGGACGCCAGCGAGACCTCGTCGCCGGGGGCGTCCGCTCCGGGGATCGGGGCGAACAGCGTGGATGCCGTCAGGAAACGTCCTGGCCCGCGCGGCGCCTGGTGCGGGGCGGCGACGATCGCCGCGAGCTGGCCGCCGGTCTCCAGCACGGAGTCGAGCCGGCACACCAGGTCGAAGGGCGGCTCCCGCAGCCCCGCTTCGAGCCGGCTGATGAAGCTGTGGTGGTACCCCACCCTCCTGCCGAGCTGCAGTTGGGTGAGTCCGGCCCGTCGGCGGTGGAAGCGCAGTTGCCGCCCGAACTCCGCCCACTTCGGCTCCACCGCCTGTGCCGCACCGACGGACATGGCCCCTCCCCGATCGGGCTCTCACCCTCGGGCTCTCACCCTGGGGGCAGTGTGACACCTGAGGTTCGCGCTTCCAACGTTCATACAGAACAATGGAATTGGCTTTGCACGGGCCTTAGCTTCGGTCCTGATCAATCACGGTCAGTCTCAAAGGCCTGCGGCCTTGACCCTCACGTGGCGTCAGACGGCATAGTCGGGGCCGTGGAAGATCACTGGACTGTGGGACATGTGGCCAAGCTGGCCGGCGTGAGTGTCCGCACGCTGCATCACTATGACGAGATCGGGCTCGTTCAGCCGTCGGCGCGGACCGGGGCCGGCTACCGGGCCTATGCGGCGAGCGACGTGGAGCGGCTGCGCGAGGTGCTGGCCTATCGGCGCCTGGGCTTCGGGCTGCGGGAGGTCGCGGAGCTGGTCGGCGACCCGGCCACCGACGCGGTCGCTCATCTGCGCCGTCTGCGTGGGCTGCTGGTGGAGCGGAGGGAGCGCACTGACGCCATGGTGGCGGCCATCGACAGGGAACTCGAGGCACGGGCGAGGGGGCTGAAGGTGACACCGGAGGAGCAGCTGGAGATGCTCGGCGCACGGCTGTACGACGCCATCGGCGGCGCCTACACCGCGACGCGGCGCACCGAGCCGCGCATTGCCGCGCAGATCTGGGACGCGCTCGGGGACGGGCGGACGGTGCTGAACGTCGGGGCCGGCACCGGCTCCTACGAGCCCACTGATCGCGAGGTGACCGCGGTGGAGCCGTCGGAGGTCATGCGGGGGCAGCGGCCCGCCGGCTCGGCGCCGTGCGTGGCCGCTGCCGCGGAGAACCTGCCCTTCGAGGACGAGTCCTTCGACGTCGCGATGGCCGTCTCCACCGTTCACCACTGGGCGGACCCGATAGCGGGGCTGCGTGAGATGCGGCGCGTGGCCCGGCGCGTGGTGGTGCTCACGTTCGACACCGACGAGCCTGGATGGCAGGACCGGTTCTGGCTCACCCGCGACTACCTGCCCGAGTTCACCGCCGTCCTCGCGGATTTTCCGTCGCTTGCCGGGATGGCCGACGCGATCGGCGCCCGCGCCGAGCCGGTGCCCATCCCGTGGGACTGCGCCGACGGCCTGTTCGAGGCGTACTGGCGCCGACCGGAGGCGTATCTGGAGGATCACGTGCGCCGTGCGATGTCGGTGTGGACGAGGGTCGGGCCGGATGCCGAGCAGCGGGCGGTACGCAGCCTCGGCGACGACCTCGACTCCGGCCGCTGGGCCGAGCGCAACAGCGCCCTCACCGACCTCGACGCGGCAGACCTCGGCCTGCGCCTGCTCGTGGCGTGACGGGGGCCGCCATGCACACGAAGGGGACCTCGGATGCGCAGGCGCAGGACGCCGATGAGGAGTTGGGTGCCGTCGCAAGCGGCGGGCTGTGCACCCTCACGTTCCTGCTCGTCGCGTACGTCCCGGCCACCTTCATCGGCGAACTCTTCGGCAACCGGGGCCTGCCCGCGTCTCCCTGGCTGCTCGCACCGATCGTGGGCTGTGCGGTGTCCGTGATGATGTGGGTCGAGCCCTGGCTGCAGAGCCGTTCGTGGTGGTCGTGGGCCGGGAACGTGTGGGGCGCGCTCTTGATGGGGCTGAGCGTCGTGGCTCCCGTCGTCGTCGCGGTGGTGCGGCCGATGTCTCTGTGGCCGTGGCTGCCGCCGGTCGTGCCGACGGTGCTGTCCTTGGCACCCATCGCGCTCGCCCTGTGGTGCGTCAAGCGATGGCACCGGCACCTGCGGAAGCACCAACGGCCGCAACTCGGTCCGTTCAGGCCTGTGCCACGGATCGGTGAAGCCGACTGCCACGATGCGTGAGCAGGTCCGGGGACGGGCCATGGGCACGAGCACCACTGGGGCGCCCGGCAATCCGCCGGGCGCCCCTTGCGGTGCGCAGTCGCCGCGAGCAGATGATGCTGCGGGCGAGGGGTCAGGGTGTGGTGGTGAGAGTCGGCCAGAGGGTGGTGGCGGTGAGGGGGCGGGCCAGACGGCGGGCCCAGTAGGTTTCGTCGCCGTCCTCGTCGCGCCAGGACCACAGGCGGGTGGTGGCGAGATGGAGCGGGCTCAGCTGGGTGATGCCGATGGCGCCGTGGAGTTGGTGGGCGATGCGGGCTGTCTCGGCGGCCGAGGCGGACGCCTGGGTCTTGGCGGCGGCGATGGCGAAGCGTGCGGCCGGGCTGCCGGCGTCGAGCGGGGCGGCGGCGGCCTGGACGGCGGCGCGGACCAGGGCGGCCTCCTCGATCAGCCGTGCTTCTTCCTGCTTGACGGCCTGGAAGTGGCTGAGCGGACGGCCGAACTGGGTGCGGGCGGTGGTGTGGGCGACCGTCAGGTCGACGCAGCGTTCGGCGGCTCCGGCGATCAGAGCGGAGCGGGCCAGGGCCGCGCGGAGCCGGGCCTCGTCGAGCAGTTCGGGGGAGAGCCGTCGGACCTGAGAGGCGGGGACCTCAAGGGCGGCGAGGTGCAGGTCGTCGCGGGGTTCCCCGGCGAGATTGCTGCCGGGGGCGAGGACGGCCTGATCGGGGGCGAGGGCGAACAGGACAGGGCCAGAGGGGGCGGTGGCCAGGACGACGACCGCGGCGGTGGTGCGGGCCCAGGGGACGCGGCGCAGGGTGCCGGTGACCAACAGGGTGTCGTCGTCGCCCAGGCAGCCTGCCGAGCCGACGGGGGAATCGGCCGGGTGGGCGTACCGGACGGTGAGCTCGGGGGCGATGGCGTAGGTGAGGGAGCCGTCCGGGACGGGAAGGCCGGCACGGCGCAGCAGCGGGCGGGCGACCAGGGCGGTCTCGGCGACGGCGGCGGGGACGGCGCGGCGCCCTGCTTCCTGGGCGGCGGCGAGGAGTTCGGCGGTGGGAGCGTCCGGGGCCGGGAGGGGGACGGCGTCGGGGGCGGTGGTGTGGGTGACGGTGGCGATGGCGGCCGCGTCGGCGTAGAAGGCGGTGGTGTCGTAGGCGTCCGCGGAGATGACGGGGGTGCTGGTGTCGATCGTGTGGGTGTTCATCGGCGCTGCTCCAGACCGCGAGTGATGATGCCGCGAAGGATTTCGTTGGTGCCGCCGCGCAGCGTGTAACCGGGGCTGTGCAGCAGGGCGAAGGCGAGCAGCTCGGGGTGGCTGCCGGGGGTGGCGTGCGGATCGGCCGTGGTCGGCAGGACGCCGCGGACGGTGTCGATCAGCGTGCCCTCCAGGCGGGTGCCGAGGTCCTTGACCAGGGCGGCCTGGGTGTCGGGGGAGGCGCCGGCGTCCAGGGCCGCGGCCACGCCGAGGGACAGCCGGCGAATGCTGTGCAGACGGGCGGTCAGGATGCCGAGCCGGGTGAGCTGTTCGGCCGTCACCGAGCACTGCTCGAGTTCGCGGAGCAGGGAGACCAGCAGGGGGAAGGTGGACAGATAGCGCTCCGGGCCGCTGCGTTCGAAGGCGAGCTCGCCGGTGACCTGCTTCCAGCCGTCGCCCCGCTGCCCGAGCAGCATGCCGTCGGGTACGTCGACGCCGTCCAAGTGGACAGCGTTGAAACGGTGCTCGCCGCTCATCAGGCGGATCGGCTCGATCCGCACGCCGACGGCGCGCAGGTCGACGATGAACTGGCTGAGCCCGGCGTGCCTGTCGTCGGCCTCGTCGGTGCGGGCGAGGACGATGGCGTAGTCGTTGACGTGGGCGCCGCCGGTCCACATCTTGGTGCCGGTCAGCCGCCAGCCGTCGGCGGTGCGCTCGGCGCGCGTGGCGACCGAGGCGAGATCGGAGCCGCTGCTCTTCTCGCTCATGCCGATGGAGAAGAAGCACTGACCGGCGGCGATCCGGGGCAGGAAGAAGCGGCGCTGCTCCTCGGTGCCGTGCTGGAGCAGGGAGGGGCCTGCCTGCCGGTCGGAGACCCAGTGGGCGCTGACCGGGGCACCGGCGGCGAGCAGTTCCTCGATCACCACACAGCGCTCCAGGAAACCGCGGCCCGCGCCGCCGTACTCGGTGGGCAGGGCCATGCCGACCCAGCCGCGCTCGGCGAGGCGACGGCTGAAGGCGGGATCCCAGCCGGCCAGCCAGGAGTCGGGGCGGCCGAGCACGGTTCCGAGGGCGCGCTCCTCGTCGAGGAAGGCGCGGACCTCGGTGCGGAGCCGCCGGGCCGATGCGGTCAGGACGACATCGGGGAAGGCGATCGGTGAAAGCGTCGAAGGCGACATGGCTCATTCGCTCCCGGGGTTGGTGAAGGGGTGGTGCGTTTTTCCGGCACGGAAGTTAGGCACGGAAGTTAGGCACGGACATTCGGTAAGGACATTTGGCGCGGACATTGGGCAAGGAAATTCGGCGGGGGCATTCGGCGCGGACATTCGGTCAGCCCGTGGGGTGCAGCAAGGAAGGGTCGAAGCCCGCTTCGCGGAGGACCTCGTCGGTGTGCTGGCCGATGCCCGGGCAGGGCCGTAGCTCCGGCTCCGGGTCGGCCGAGTAGCGGACCGGGCGGCCGATGACCCGGTAGCGGCCCTCGGTGGGGTGTTCGGCCTCGTACAGCACACCGCCCTCCTGGGCGTACGCGGTGGTGGCGGCGGAGGCCAGGTCGAGCACGGGGGCGGCGGCGATGCCCGCCCGGTCACAGAACTCCTGCCACTCGGCGCTCGTGTGCCGCGGTGTCAGCTCCGCGAGCAGCGCATAGAACGCGTCGGCGTTGTGGGCCCGGTCGGGGCCGGTGACGAAGCGGGGGTCGGTGGTGAGTTCGGGGCGGTCGACGAAGGTGGTGAAGTCCCGCCAGTTGCGGTCGCTGTGGGGCAGGATGCACATCCAGCCGTCGGCGGTGCGCAGGGCTCGGCGCCGGGGGCTGAGCGAGCGGGCGGAGCCGTACTCCCCGTCGGCCTCCAGGGCGGCCGCACCCAGGTGCTCGACGAGGTTGAAGGCGAGCATGGTGTCGGCCATGGGGACCTCGATGTGCTGTCCGGTGCCGCCGTGCTCCCGGTAGTGCAGCGCGGCAAGCACCGACTGGGCGATCTGCATGCCGCAGATCTTGTCGGCGAGCACGGTGGGAACGTAGTGCGGTTGGCCGGTGACCTGGTGGTTGAGCCAGACCAGGCCGCTGGCCGCCTGGATGATGTCGTCATAGGCGGCGTGGGTGCCGTAGCGGCTGTCGCTGCGGAAGCCGTGGGCGCTCGCGTAGATCAGGCCGGGGCTGACGGCCGCGACGTCGTCGTAGCCGAGGCGGAGCTTCTCCAGGGCCTGCGGGCGCAGGTTGGTGATGAAGACGTCGGCGGTGCGCAGGAGGGCGAGCAGGGCGTCGCGGCCGTGCGGGGCCTTGAGGTCGATGGCGGCGCTGCGCTTGTTGCGGTTGAGGTTGAGTGCCGGGGCGCCCATGCCGGGGTGGCGCCGCGGCGGGTAGTGGCGCGTCATGTCGCCGGTGGGCGGCTCGACCTTGATGACGTCCGCGCCCAGGTCGCCGAGTTGTTGGGCGGCGTACGGGGCCATGATCACGCTGGCCAGTTCGACGACGCGGACTCCGGCGAGGAGTCCGCGGCCGGACGGGCCGCTCGGGTTCTCGGACATCTCTCGGTGCCTCCTGGGGTGTCGAGGGAGGATGGGGGTGATGCGGTAGGGGATCGCGTCCGCAGGGGCGCGGGGCTGTGTCGATAAGCGGCTCCGCCGCGGGGCGCGACCGGCCCGCACCGGCCCGCAGGTGACGTACCGCCCTTCGCGCGGCGCCGAGCAGTCAGCCCAGACCGTCGAGGCCGCGCGCGGAGCGCTCAGCGCCACTGGAGCGCGGCAGACCCGAGCGGGGAACGCCGGCCGGGCTGGGGGACCGTGCGCCCGCTGTACGCGAACGGCGTCGCCGGTTCGGTGAGCGGACCGAAGTCGGTCCCGGTGGTCGAGAGCGCGGCGAACGGCGTGCGCCCGGGCCGGGGCAGGCCGATGACGTCCTCCCGCGCAAGCAGTCCGAGTTCCCGCACCCAGTGGCACACCCCGGCCAAGGTCACGCGGATCCGCCACGATCCGCCCTCCGTCGCGCGCCGACGCAGGACCGCCCCGACGGCGGCCGCCCCGAGGTAGGCGGCGAGGTAGTCGTTGAGCAGGTACGTCGGCGGCAGCGACGGCCGGTCGGTCCACTCCTCGACGGCGAACCCGGTGGCCGAGCAGGCGAGTTGGTCGAACCCGCCGCGTTCGCCCCAGGGGCCGTCGGCGCCCCAGGCGTGATATTCGAGGGCGATCAGGCCGGGGCGGCGCCGGACGAGTTCCTCGGTCGACGCGCCGTGCCGGGAAAGTCCCCGGTAGGCGTGCACGAAGACGTCCGCGTCCTGGAGCACGTCGTGGAAGGCCGCGCGGTCGTGGGCGTCGCGCAGGTCGCAGTAGGCGTTGCGCTTGCCGCCGCCGGTCATCGCGATCATCGGGATCGGGTCGGGGCGGTCGGGCCGCGACAGGTGCAGCACGTCGGCGCCGAACTGGGCGAGCAGTCGCGCCGCGACGGGCCCCGCGATGACATGGGTGAGATCGAGCACCCGTACACCCGTGAGCGCCTCATCGGCCGCGCCGATCGGATCCAGGGGCCGGACCGGTCCGTCACCCACGCGTTCGATCTCGACGACCGGGCGCCGCGCGACATGGCGCCCCGCGGGGTGCGTGAGCCACTCGTCGCGGCTGCGCACCACGCAGGCGACGCCGCCCCGCGCGCAGATGGCCTCCTCCAGCGTGAAGGCGTCCCAGTCGGCCGTGGCCCGCGCGATCCCCACCTTGTCGAGCTCGCACCGCAGCACGGCGCAGACCGCGTCCCGCAGATGCGGATAGGTGGTGATGATGAAGATCCACCGGCCGTCGCGCGCCCGGTAGAAGTCGTTGTTGCCGAGCAGCGTCGGATCGTCGAGCAGAGAGCCGAGCGGGCGGCCCGAGAGCGTCGTGTGATACGTCGCCATGAGCTGGTCGATCGCGGCCGCGGCCTGCACCTGCACCCTCTGGTGCGGGTGACCGCGCTGCGCGCCGAGCGCCGCCATCTGCTGCCCGAAGACACCGATCGCGGCAGACATGGCATCGGCGAGGCGGTGCACCGAAGGCACCAGGGGATCAGCCCCGACGATGGTGATGTCCTCGGATCCGCGGGCCGGATCAGGGTCGCCGAGGGTGTGAAGCAGCCGGGAGACGATCTCGCCGGTGGGCGGCGTCGACGGCGTCGGCTGCGGCGTTGGCTCCGGCTTCGACGTCACCGTCGTCCCGGCCGTGGTCATCCTGTTCGAAGTCATGCCGGGATGCTCGTTCCCAGCGCCGGGACGGCGCCCGCATTCACGGATATCCGTGAACCGATGCGAACGTCAGGTCCGCCCCTCCTGGATGTGTGCGAGGAGCCGGGCCGCCGCCCGGTCCAGGCTCAGCCGCTCCGAGCGGCCGCGGCGCCGGTGCATCAGAGCGAGGGCGCCCGTGACGACGGGGCCGTCGGTGACGGGGATCGCGAGCGCGCTGACCTCCGGGTCGGCGAGGCCCTCGCTGCGGCTGATCCGCGACGTACGGATCACCGGCAGAGCGGAGCGGAACTCCGCGACCGCCTCGGGGTCATGGCGGGCGAGCTCGTCGAGCAGCCCACGGCGCTCCGCCTCGTCGGTGAAGGCCAGGAGCAGACGGCCCGCGGCGGTGCGCAGCAGCGGCCGGGCCATGTGCCGGTCGGCGAGCGGCACGAGGCGGGGGATCTGGTCTTCGCCGCCGCGCGCGAGGTAGACGGCGTCGAGCCCGACCCGCACCGTGAGCAGCACCGGCGTACCCGCGACGTCGCTGAGCTCGTCGAGCTCGGCCTGGCTGATCCGCGGGACGGTCCGGCCGGCGATGAGGTTGAGGACGTGGGGGGCGGGCCCGAGCCGGAGACGGTGGTGCTGTTCCAGCAGAAAACCGGTCGCGACAAGGCCGTTGACCAGGTCCTGCACGGAGCTTGCCGGTGCCTGGACCGTCCGTGCCAGCTCGGCCACGGTGATCCCGCCGGGCGCCCGCGCGGCGGCCTCCAGGATCCATGCGACCCGGTCCACCGTACGGTGACGCCGCAGTCGGCCGTGCTCACTCATCCCGTCTCACCCTGTCCTTATCCGCACCGAGACCGCCGCACCCACACCGAGCACGACGAACAGCCACCTGCGAACCAATTCTTCACGCCTCCCCTTTCGCGCCGACCACCGACTGCCTGGGAGTCGGCCGTCGAAGCTGAGACATTCGCACACGACTGAAAGGCCTTGTGCGGCCTGTCGCCATGGCGGAACGTGCGTTCTGTTCTGTGGCCGGTGGGGCTAGTGGGAGGTCTTGTGGGCGAGCCGCTCAACCTGTTCGCGCAATGGGCAGCACGGACGCCGGATGCTCCCGCGGTCATCGCGGAGGACGAGCAGTTGTCGTTCGCCGAGCTCGACCGACGGTCCAGTGCCCTGGCCCGGACCCTGACCGAACACGGAGCCGGCCCCGAGCGGCTTGTGGGCCTCAGCGTGGGGCGCGGCGCCGCGATGGCCGTCGGCGTGCTCGGCATCCTCAAGTCCGGCGCGGCCTATGTGCCGCTCGACCCGGCGCACCCGAAGGCCCGGCTGCGGTGGATGGCCGAGGACGCGGGCGTGGCGGTCGTGGTGGCCGAGCCGGGCCCGGCGGGGCTGTTCGACGGCCTCACCGGGCTGACGGTCCTCGACCACAAGTCCGGCGCCCAGGACGGGGGAGCCGGCGGGGAGGCGCTCCTGGCGCCGCCATCGGCACGCCCCGCAGCCGGGAATCTCGCCTACGTCATCTATACGTCCGGCTCCACCGGACCGCCCAAGGGCGTCGCCGTCGAACACCGTCAGCTGGCCCATATCTGCGCGGCCTGGGAGGAGTTGTACGGGCTGCGCGCCGAGCCGTTGCGCTTCGTGTCGGTCACCAGCCTGTCCGTCGACCTGTTCCTCGCGGACATGCTGCGGTCCGTCTTCACGGGCGGCTGTCTGGTGATCGCCTCCGATGAGGCGGTCACCGAGCCCGCACGGCTCCTCGACCTCGTCGAGCGGCACGGGGGCACGGCCGTGGAGATGCTGCCGGGGCTCGCCACCGAGTGGGGGCGGGAGGCGGCGAGAGCCGGGCGCGGCATGCCGCCGCTGCGGCTGCTCTCGGTCGGCTCGGAGGGCTGGCCCGCCCGGGACTTCGAGGAGCTCGCCGGACGGCTGCACCCGGACACGGTCCTGGTCAACGCGTACGGGACGACCGAGACGACCATCGACTCCTGCGTGCTGCGCGCTCGCCCCGGATCCGGGAGCGTACCGGTCGTACGGGGTCCGTTCGTGCCGATCGGGCGGCCCGTTCCGCGCACCGCCGCCCACGTCCTTGACTCCGGGCTTCGGCCGGTGCGGGACGGGGAGGAGGGCGAGCTGTACCTGGGCGGGAGCGGGGTCGCGCGCGGCTATCACGGGCGTGCGGCACTGACCGCCGGGCGCTTCGTCGCCGATCCGTTCGCGGCGGACGGGTCCCGGATGTACCGGACCGGGGACCGGGTGCGCCGGGGCGACGACGGGAACCTGGAGTTTCTGGGCCGTACGGACGACCAGGTGAGCATCCGCGGTTTCCGGATCGAGCCCGGCGAGATCGAGGCCGCGCTGCTGCGGCACCCCGGGGTGCGGCGCGCCGCCGTGACCGCGGGCGATGACGGCAGGCGGCGGCTCGTCGGATACGTCGAGCCACAGACGGACGAAGGCGCCCCCGCACGCCCGACCGGCGAGGAACTGCGGGCCTTTCTCGCCGACGGCCTGCCCGCGCACATGGTCCCCGCGGCGTTCGTCGTACTCGACCGGCTGCCGCTGCTGCCCAACGGCAAGCTGGACCGGCGCGCGCTGCCCGCGCCGGAGCGGTCGGCGGCGTACGTCGCGCCGCGCACCGCCGCCGAGCGGGACCTCGCCGCGATCTGGGCCGAGGTGCTCGGCGTCGACCGGGTGGGCGCCGAGGACAACTTCTTCGACCTGGGCGGCGACTCCGTCATCGGCATCCGGGCCGCGTCCCTCGCCAGGTCCCGGCTCGGCTCGGTGTGGCCGCACCGCGCGCTGTTCGACAGGCCGACGCTGGCTGAGCTGGCCGCCGTGCTGGCACCCGCCGAGCGTGCCGGGTCGCCCGAACGGAGCGCGCCGCCGCCCGAAGGAGGCGCCCACGGGCACCTGCCGCTGTCGTTCGCGCAGCAGCCGCTGTGGTTTCTGCACGACTACGCGCCGGGCGCCGAGTACAACATCGGCAAGGCCCTTCGGCTGACCGGCCCGCTGGACGTCACGGCGCTGCGGGACGCGCTGACCGAGGTGGTCTCGCGGCAGGCCGCGCTGCGTACGACCTTCCAGAAGGTCGATGGGCAGGGCGTGCAAGTGGTCCTTGAACCGGGTGCGGCCGAGGTGGCCCTTGAGCGCGTCGACCTGCGGGGCGCCGCTGCCGACCCGTCCGTGGAGGCCGCGCTGGAGCAGGTGCTGCGCGACGAGTGCCGCAAGGTCTTCGACCTGCGGGCCGCACCGCCGCTGCGCGCCCTGCTCGTCCGGCTCGGACCGGCGGAGCACGTCCTGGCACTGACGATGCACCACCTCATCACCGACGACTGGGCCAACGAGGTACTGCTGTCGGAACTCGCCCACTGCTACTCCGCCGCCGTGCGCGGCGAGCCCGCCGCGCTGGCGCCGCTCACCGCTCACTACGCGGACTTCACACGCTGGCAGCGCGCACACCTGGCCGGTGCCGACGCCGATCGTCACCTCGCCTACTGGCGTGCGCGGCTTGACGGGCTCACGCCCACCGAACTGCCCACGGACCGGCCGCGCCCCGCCACCCGCAGTACCGCGGGGGACGCGGAGTGGGCCACGGTTCCGGCCGCGGTGACCAACCGGCTGAAGGAGCTCAGCCGGGCGCGGCGGGTGACCCTGTTCACGACGCTGATGGCGGCCAGCCAGCTCCTCCTCTCCCGGCACTGCCGTCAGGCCGATGTGGCCGTCGGCACCGCCGAGTCGGGGCGGGGGCGTGCCGAGTGGGCCGACCTGGTCGGGTACTTCGTCAACACGGTCGTGATCCGCTCCACCGTGGACGAGCGGCAGCCCTTCGGTGACTTCCTCGACCAGGTCCGGGACACCCTGCTCGACGCCGTCGCGCACGCGGACGTGCCGTTCGAACAGGTGGTGCGTGAGCTGGCACCGGAGCGCGACCCGGCCCGCTCGCCGCTGGTCAGCACCATGGTGGTGATGCAGAACGCGCTCGCGAGGGAGCGGGACTTCGCCGGTCTGACCGCCGAGGACGTCGAACTGCCCGCGGTCGCGGCCGGCTTCGACCTGGTCCTGGAGTTCCGCGAACGGGGCGACGGCCTGAGGCTGTACGCCAACTACAACACCGACCTCTACGACGGCGCGACGGTGCGGCGGCTGACCGGGCAGTTGACGGCGCTCCTGACGGAGATCGCCGCCGATCCCGAACGGCCGCTGCGGCGGCTGCCGATGGGCGGGGAGGAACCGGCGCCGCCCGTGCCGTCCCTGGAACCGGCGTCCGCGTGCGCCCACGAGCGGTTCGAGGAGTGGGCGCGGCGGACCCCCGACCGGCCCGCCGTGCTGCACGACGGGACGCGGCTCACGTACCGCGACCTGGAGGAGCGCGCCAATGGCCTCGCCCACCGGCTCGTGGCGTGCGGGGTCGGCCCCGAGACGCCCGTCGGGATCTGTCTGGAGCGTTCTCCGGACCTGATCGTGGCGCTGCTCGCCGTGCTCAAGTCGGGGGGCGTGATGGTGCCCCTCGACCCCCGGTATCCGCCCGAGCGCCTCGCGCTGCTGCTCGGCGACACCGGCACACGGGTCGTGCTGACCCGGGAGCCGCTCCACGACGTGCTGCCCGCAGGAACGACCGTGACCTGCCTGGATCCGGGCGGGGCCGAGCCGACGGCACGGGCGGCCGCGCCGCCGCGCACCGGGGTGGGGCCGTCGCATCTGGCGTACGTCATCCACACCTCGGGCTCGACCGGCCGCCCCAAGGGCGTGATGATCACCCATGGCTCTCTGGCGCTCGTCGTCGAGGACACCCGCCGCACGTTCGGCTTCGGCCCGGCCACCAGGACGCTGCTGCATCTGACGGTCTGCTTCGACGGCGGGCTGTGGCAGGCCCTGACGACGCTGTTCTGCGGCGGGACCCTGTGCCTGAGCGAGGCGGGCGAGCGGGACGGCGCGCTCAGCCTCGCCGAGCAGGTCCGCCGCGACGGCGTGACCCTGCTGGTCCTGACGCCCGCGCTGCTCGCCGCGGTTCCCCCGGACGAGGTCCCGAGCGTCGACACGGTCGTGGTCGGCGGCGACGTCTGCCCGCCCGAGCTGGCGGCGGCCTGGCTGCCCGGGCGCACGTTCATGAACGCGTACGGGCCCACGGAGACCACCGTCAACGCCACCGCGCACACGCTGCCCGCGGGCACGGACCCCGGCACCGTCCCGGGGGTCGTGCCGATCGGCACCCCCGGCCGCACCGCCCGCATCCAGGTGCTCGACCCCTATCTGCGGCCCGTGCCGGTCGGCATGGACGGCGAGCTGTACATCGGCGGGCCCGGCGTCGGGCGCGGGTACGTGGGCGGTCCCGGCCGTACCGCCGAGCGCTTCGTGGCCGATCCGTGCTCCCCCGGCGAGCGGATGTACCGCACGGGGGACCTGGTCCGCCGACGGGCCGACGGGGCGCTCGAGTTCCGGGGCCGGGTCGACCACCAGGTGAAGGTGCGGGGCTTCCGGATCGAACCGGGCGAGATCGAGTCGGTCCTCGCCACCCACCCCGGAGTGGGCGCGGTCGCGGTGGTGACCAGGGGCGAGCGGCTCGTGGCCTACGTCGCCACCGACAGAAAGGCCGCCGACGGCCGGGCCGCCGAGGTGCCGACCCCCGAAGCCCTGCGGAGCCTCGTCGGGCGGGTGCTGCCCGCGCCCATGGTGCCGTCCGCCTTCGTGGTCCTCGACGAGCTCCCCGTCAACCAGAGCGGCAAGGTCGACCGCCGTGCTCTGCCGAAGCCGCCGCCCGCCGCCGGAACCCGCTTCGCGGCACCGCGCACCCGCACGGAAAGCGCGCTGGCCCAGGCGTGGGCGGCGGTCCTCGGAGTCGAACGGGTGGGGATCGACGACAACTTCTTCGCGCTCGGCGGCGACTCGATCCTCAGCGTCCAGGTGGTCGCCGCACTGGGCCGGCAGGGCATGCGGATCGTGTCGCGCGACATCTTCCAGCGGCAGACGATCCGCGAGCTGGCCGGGGCCGTGTCCGTCGAGTCCGCAGGGCCCGCCGCGTCCGCCGCGGCGGACACGTACGACGCCTCCCTGGCGGGGCCGTTCCCGCTCACCCCGATCCAGCACTGGTTCTTCGAGAACCTGACCGTGTGCCCCGACCGCTACACCATGCCCCGCTGCGTCGAGCTGGCCGCCGGGGTGGACGTGACGGCCCTGAGGGCAGCCGTGCACGCGCTCGTCGCCCACCACGACGCGCTGCGGACGCGAGCCGAACGATCCGACGACGGGGCCTGGCGGCTGCGGATCGCGCCCGTCGAAGAAGAGGGCGAAGGGGGAGGGAGCGAGGTCTTCGAGAACTGGGACGAGCTGGCGGACGACCCGTCCCCCTCGCCCGACCTGTCCGGCGTCGTCGCACACGCCGAAGCCGCGCTCGACCTGCGCAGGGGACCGCTCCTCAAGGCCGTCCTCATCGGCCTCGGCCCGGCGCGCAACCCGCGACTGCTCCTGATGGCCCATCACTTCGTGGTCGACGGCGTCTCCTGGCGGATCCTGCTGGACGATCTGCGCACCGCCTACCTCCAGGCCGTCGAGGGCGGCCCGATCGACCTCGGTCCGAAGACCACGTCGTTCCCCGACTGGGCGCGGCGGCTCAACGCGTACGTCGCCTCCGGCGGGCTCGACGCCGAGCTGCCGTACTGGACCGGCGTCCGGCTCCCGCCCGCGGCCCCGTCCGACCCCGCCAAGGTCAGCACCGGCGATGTCGTCTCCCCCAAGGCCAGCACCGGCGATGTCGTCACCGCCCGGCTGAGCCGGGAGGAGACCGCGGCGCTGCTGCGCGAGGTGCCCGCCGCCTACCGCACCCGGCCGAACGACGTCCTGCTGGCCGCGCTGGCGCGGGTGCTCGGCCCGGGGCCCGTCACGATCAACCTGGAGGGCCACGGCAGGGAGCAGCTCTTCGACGGCGTGGACACCTCCCGTACGGTCGGCTGGTTCACCACCCAGTTCCCGGTGACCATCGAGCTGCCGGAGCCGTCCGCAGCGGCGGACACGGCGGACGTCGCAGACTGGGGCCCCGCCCTCAAGGCCGTCAAGGAGCAGCTGCGGGCCGTACCCCGCAACGGCCTCGGCCATGACGCGCTGCGCTACCTGGGCCGGAGCGACGCACTGCGCGGACCCCGGCCGCACGTCAACTTCAACTACCTCGGCCAGTTCGCGCCCCTGGACGCCCGCGGCGGCTGCTACAGCGGACGGGAGTTCCCGCTCGCCGACGGCATCCACCCGGACGAGAACCGCCCGTTCGACCTCGAGGTGACAGCCGAGACCACCGGCGGCGAACTCGTCTTCACCTGGGACTACTCCCGCGACACCTACGACGGGCCGGAGATCCGGCGGCTCGCCGGCGGCACGCTCGCCGCGCTGCGCGCGCTCACCGCGCACTGCCTGGCGCCCGGCAGCGGCGGGCGCACGCCATCGGACTTCCCGCTCGCCGCGCTCGACCAGGCGCAGGTCGACGCGCTGGTCGGCGACGGGCGTGCGGTGGAGGACGTGTATCCGCTGACGCCCCTTCAGTCCGGGATGCTGTACCACTCGCTGAGCGGCGACGGGGCCGATGTCTACGCCCGCCGGGTCACGCTCGTCCTCGACGGGGTGACGGACCCGCGGGCGCTGGCCGACGGCTGGCGGCGCGTGGTGGCGGCGCACCCCGTACTGCGCAGCACGGTGCACTGGTCGGGGCTCGCCGAGCCGGTGCAGGTCGTGCACCGCGCGGAGCCCCGGATCACACACCACGACCTGCGGCCACTGCCGCCCGGCGAGCAGCGTGCGCGGCTGCGACGACTGGTGGACGAGGACCGCGCCGAAGGGCTCGACCTGCGCCGTCCCCTCCCCTTCCGGGTGACGATCTCGCGCCTCTCGGACAGCCGGGCGCATGTGCTGCTTACGACCCATCATCTCTTCCTCGACGGGTGGAGCATGACCCGGACCGTGGACGCGGTCCTCGCCGCCTGCACGGCGCTCACCCGCGGGGACGCGCCCGAGCCCCTGGTGTGCAGGCCGTTCCGGGAGTACGTGGAGTGGCTGCACGGGCAGGACGCCAGGGACGGCGACGCCGCCGAGGCGTACTGGCGGGAGGCGCTCGCCGGGTTCGACACGCCCACTCCGCTGCCCTACGACCGCCCTGCGGCGCGGCCCACCAGCGAGGTCCGCACCTGCGTCGTCCAACTGCCGGACACCCTGGACATCGGAGCCTTCGCGCGGCGCCACCGGCTGACCGTCAGCACGGTCGTCCAGGCGGCCTGGGCGGTGCTCCTCGCCCGGCACGCCGGAGTGGACGAGGTGCTGTTCGGCACCACGGTCTCCAGCCGCCCCTCGGCCGTCCCCGGCGTGGAGACGATCAGCGGACCGCTGATCAACACCGTGCCGGTGCGGGTCGCCGTCGACCCCACGGCCGACACCCTCGACTGGCTGGCCCGGCTCCAGGAGGAGCAGGCGGCGGCACGGGAGTTCGCCCACTACCCGCTGGCGCGGCAGCAGGCCCACAGCGAAGTGCCCGCCGGGACCCGCCTGTTCGACAGCGCGGTCGCGTTCGAGAACTACCCCGGCGACCCGGCGGACGTCCGGCACGGCGAGGTCCGCGTGGCCGACCTTGACGGCGACGACACCACCAACTATCCGCTCGGCCTGATCGCCCAACCGGGCGACGAACTGGCGCTGCACCTGTTCTACGACCCCGAGCTCTTCGACGCCGCCACCGTCGAGCGGCTGGCGGGACGGCTGCGCACCGTGCTGCGCGGCATGGCCGAGCAGCCGCACCGAAGCGTCGGCGACCTGCCCGTCCTGCCCGACGAGGAGCGAGCGCAGGTGCTCGGGGACTGGACCCGCTCCCCTCTCACCCCCGACCGGCCCGGCACCGTCCACGAGCTGTTCGCCGAGCAGGCCCGCCGCCACCCGGACGCGCCCGCCGTGCTCAGCCACGACGGCGCCGAGCAGGTGAGCTACGCGGAACTCGACCGAAGGGCCAACCGCCTGGCCCACGCGCTCGCTGCGCGCGGCATCGGACCCGAGTCGGTCGTCGGCGTGTGCCTGCCCCGCAGCATCGCCCTGGTGACGGCCCAGCTGGCGGTGTGGAAGGCCGGGGCCGCGACACTGCCGCTCGACCCGGACCACCCCGCCGAGCGGCGCGCGTGGATGCTGGCCGACGCGGGCGCCACACTGGTAGTGCTGCCCGAGGGCACAGGGTGGGAGCCGGACGCGCCCGTGCTCTTCCTCGGCCTCGACGGGACGGGCGTGGGGGACCGCCACCCGGACACGGCCGCGCCTCTTCGGGACCGCCACCCGGACACCGCCCCACAGGCGCGGGACCGCCACCCGGACACGCCCCCGCAGCGGCGGGACCGCCTCGACCACGCCGCCTACGTGATGTACACCTCCGGCTCCACAGGGCGTCCCAAAGGCGCCGTCCTCACCCACCGCGGCGTCGCGAACCTGGTCGCCACCGCGCGACAGCACGGCGACATCGGGCCCGGCAGCAGAGTGCTCCAGTGGCTCTCGGTCGGCTGGGACACCGCGTTCTTCGACCTCACCACGGCGCTGCTCACCGGGGCCGCCCTCGTGCTGGCCCCGCCGGAACCACTGCCGGTACTGGCCGACACCATCAGGGAGCGCGGTGTCACCCATGTCGCCGCACCGCCCGCCGTCCTGGCGACCCTGCCCGCCGCATCCGTACCCGGAGTGACCGTGTTCGCGGTCGGCGAGGCCCTGCCGGGCGAGACGGTGGAGAGCTGGTCGCGCAGGGGGCGGCTGCTCAACGGGTACGGGCCGACCGAGGCGACCGTGGGCTCGGTGATGAGCACGCCGCTTTCGGGGCGCACCACGCCGCCGCTCGGCAGGCCCTTCGCGGGCACGCGGTGCTTCGTCCTCGACGCGCGGCTACGGCCGGTTCCGGTGGGCGTCGTCGGCGAGCTCCACCTCGCGGGGGGCGGCCTCGCGCGCGGGTATCTGGGCCGGAGCGGGCTGACCGCCGGTCACTTCGTGGCCTGCCCGTTCGGGGAGCCGGGCGAGCGGATGTACCGCACGGGCGACCTGGTGCGCTGGGCCCCCGACGGCACCCTCCACTTCGTCGGCCGGTCCGACGGCCAAGTGAAGGTGCGCGGCGTACGCGTGGAGTTCGGCGAGGTGGAGGCCGCACTCACCGCCCACCCCGAAGTGGCGCAGGCGTGCGTGGTCAGCGCAGGGGAGGGCCCGGCGCGGCATCTGGTGGCGTACGTGGTGGCCACGACCCCGCCGACGCCGGGAGAGCTGCGGGAACACCTGGCCGTACACCTGCCGGAACAGATGATTCCCACGGTGTTCGTCCCGCTGGACCGGCTGCCCCTGACCCCGTACGGCAAGGTGGACCGCCGGGCCCTGCCCTCGCCCGAGGCTCCCGTGGGCGCCACGTACCTGCCGCCCCGCACCGACAGCGAGCGGACCGTCGCCGAGGCGTGGACCGGACTGCTCGGCAGGGCGCGGGTCGGGATCCGGGAGAAGTTCTTCGAAGCCGGCGGCTCCTCGCTCACCCTCATCCAACTCGCCGACCGGCTGCCCGGGTTGAGCATGGCCGAGCTCCTCGCGCACTCGACCATCGAGGAGATGGCCGCCCGCCTGGACCTGCGCCGCGCCGGGCCCGCCGACGACGGCGAGCGCCCGGGGCGGCACCGCGGCGACCCGCCCGCGGACCCGCACGGGAACGACCACGATCACGACGACTACGAACTGTGAAACGGGGGCACGGGATGGGCCGAGACGGCCGGGAGAACCGGGAAGCTGTCGCGATCATCGGGACCGCGTTCGCGCTGCCGGACGCGGACACGCTGGAGCTGCTGCACGGCAACCTCGCCACGGGCCGGGACAGCGTACGGGCGCCGGACGCCGACCGAGTCACGTACGCGGGCGGCCACCCGGGGACCGACTACGAGGCCCTGGGCTATCTGGACCGCATAGACCTCTTCGACCACGCCTTCTTCGGCATCTCTCTGGGCGAGGCCGAACTGATGGACCCCCACCAGCGGCTGACCCTGCAGCTGGTGCACCAGGCGCTGGAAAACGCCTGCTACGCCCCCGCCGCGCTGCGCGGCTCCCGCACCGCCGTGATCGTCAGCGCGCCGGAACCCTCGTACACACAGCTGTACGCGGAGGACGCTCCGCAGCAGATCCTGGGCTCGCTGCCGGCCGCGCTGGCCGCCCGCATCGCGTATCTCTTCGACTTCGCGGGGCCCGCCCTCGTCGTCGACACCGCGTGCAGCGGCAGCCTGAGCGCGCTGGAGCTGGCCGTCGAGAAGCTGCGCACGCGCCAGTGCGACCTCGCGGTCTCCGGCGGGCTCAGCGTCCAGTCGGTGCTGCACCCCGCACAGGGCCATGACCCGCTGCTCGGCGTGATGTCGCAGGAGGGGGTGTGCCGCCCGTTCGACGCGAAGGCCGACGGCACCACAGGCGGGGAGGGCGGCGGCTACGTCGTCCTCAAGCGGCTGTCCGAGGCGGTCGCTGACGGGGACCACATCCACGCCGTGCTGCGCGGCATCGCCGTCAACCACAACGGCGCCGGGGCCACCAGCATGAGCGCCCCCAGCTCGACCGCCCAGGCCGACGTCATCGTCGAGGCGTGGCGGGACGCAGGGGCCGCCCCCGGCTCGGCGGGCTATGTCGAGTGTCACGGCTCCGGCACCCAGCTCGGCGACGTCGTCGAGGCGGACGGGCTGCGCCGGGCCCTCGCGGCGAGCGGCGGGCGGCCCGGCGCGCCGCTCGACATCGGCGCGGTCAAGGGCAACTTCGGGCATCTGGACCACGCGGCGGGCATGGCCGGCCTCTTCAAGGTCCTGGCCGCGCTGCGTCACGCGACGCTCTATCCGACCGTCCACTTCAGCACGCCGAACCCGCTGATCGAGCGCGCGGACCAGCTGAACGTACGGACACGGACAGCACCCTGGCCCGCCCCCGAGGAGGGGCCCCGGCGGGCCGGACTGAGCTCCTTCGGGCTGACGGGGACCAATGTGCACGCCGTCGTCGAGGAGGCACCGCGGCCGTCGCCGCGTGCGCAGACGCCCAGTGGCCCACCGCACCTGGTCACGCTCTCCGCGAAGTCCCCCGCCGCGCTCGGCCGTTACGCCGCACACCTCACGGAGTTCCTGGAGCACACCGAACACGACCTGGCCGATGTCGCGTTCGCCCTGAACGCGGGCCGGGACGACCACCCGTTCCGCTGGGCCCGAGCCGTGCACGACACTCGCGAGCTGGCCGAGGCGCTGCGCACGGCCGTCCCGCCGGAACGGCCCGCCGCGCCCGAGGTGCCGGTGGTGCTGCTGTTCTCCGGCGACACGCAGCTGGACGACGCGACCTGGCACCGGCTGTGCGCCGCCTTCCCCTCGCTGGACCGGGAGGCGGCGGGGCAGCTCCTGCGCCACCGGGCCTTGTACGAACTGGTCGGCGGACTCGGCCTGCACGAGTCCCGGATGGTCGGCTCCGGCCCGGGGAACCTGGTGGTGCGCCTCCTCCGGGACCGGATCAGCGAGGACGAGGCGGTCCGGCTCGCCGCCGACACGCCCCCGACCGCCGAGGTCGACCCGCGGGGTCTGCGGCGCGCGGTGCGCGGCTTCCTCGCCGAGGGCGCGGTACTCCTCGAGATGGGCGCGGACGGCGCCCTGTCGCGGGCGATCGCCGCAGAGGAGCCGGAGCTGACCGTCGTGCGACTCCTGTCGGACGGCGGCACGGACGGTGGCACGGACGGTGGCACGGACGGCGGCGTCCTCGACGCGCTGTCGAGGCTGTACGAAGCGGGCGCGACGCTCGACTGGCACGCACATCACGCGGGCGCCGACGTCCGCCGCATCGAGGCCCCGACCTACCCCTTCGAGCCCGTGTCCTGCTGGTGCGGCCCACAGGAGGCGCCCCGCAAGGACACGGAGAACGGCGACAGCCCGACACGTACCGCGGCCGCCACCAGCACACCGGACGCCCCGGAGATCGAGCAGGCCATCGCGGACCTGTGGCGGCGGATGCTCAAAGCCCCGGACGTCCAGGGCGATTCGGACTACTTCGCTCTGGGCGGCACCTCCATCGCCGGCATCACCCTCCTGCGCGAGGTCGAGCGCGGCTTCGCCGTCAAACTGACCTTCGCCGACCTCTATGAGCACCGCACGGTGCACGAGCTCGCGGCCCTCATCGGCAGGCGGCGCGGCGCCGATGGGCCGACCGTGGACTGGAAGGTCCCGCTGCTGCCGCGCGAGCCCGGAAGCCCGCTGCCCCCCTCCATCGGCCAGGAACAGCTCTGGTACCTCGACCAGCTCGCCCCGGGCACCCCCCTCTACAACATCCCCGCCGACCTGCGCCTGCACGGCCCCCTGGACGTCCCGGCCCTGAGCGGCGCGCTCGCCGACCTGGCGCGGCGGCACGAGGTGCTGCGCACCCGGATCGCCGCCGACGCCGACGGCGTGCCCCGGGTGTACGCCGACGTGCCGGAACTGAAGCTGAAGGTGGTGGACCTGAGCGGGGCGGCGGACCCGGAGAAGCGGCTGCGGGAGCTCGCGGACGCCGAGGCGACCACGCCGTTCGACCTGGCCCGCGGCCCGCTGGTGCGCGCCGTCCTCTTCGCCGTGTCGGACGAGGACCACCTGCTGCTCCTCACCTGGCACCACAGCATCTTCGACGGCTGGGTGCCCCGGATCCTCTTCCGCGACCTGTCCGAGTTCTACGCCGCACGCCTGGCCGGACGGGCCCCGATGCTGCCCGAACTGCCCGTGCAGTACGCCGATGCCGCGGCCTGGCAGCGATCCCGGCTCGACTCCGGGGTGCGGGAGCGCGGCCTGGAGTTCTGGCGCGCGCACCTCAAGGATCTCCGCCCGCGCGAACTGCCGCTCGACCGGCCGCGCCCCGAGGTGGAGTCCCACGCCGGAGCGCTGGTCAAGTTCACGCTGAGCCCCGAACACACCGAAGGGATACGGGAGTTCAGCCGCCAGGAAGGAGTGACGACCTTCGTCACCCTGCTGGCCGTCGTCGACGCGATGCTGCACCTGTGGGCGGGCCACGAGGACGTCGTGGTCGGCTCCGCCACCTCCGGACGGCTCAACCCGGCGACCCACGAGCTGATCGGCTACTTCAACAACATGGTGCCGTTCCGCACCAGGGTTGAAGGGCGGATGACGTTCCGCGAGCTGGTCCGGCGCTGCAAGGCCACCGTCGCCGGCGCCCTCGACCACGAGGAGGTGCCGTTCGCGGACCTCGTGGCCGCGCTGAAGCCGCCGCGCGACGCCTCCCGGCACCCGCTGTTCACCGTCGCCTACTCGCACCAGAACACCGCCACCCACCCGCCGGAACTGGCGGGCCTCACCATCGCGCCCGTCGACGACAACAGCGGCGAAGGCATCGCCCCCGGCACCGCCAAGGTCGACCTGACGATCGGCATCGGCGACCAGGACGAGGGGCCGATGCGCGGCTATCTGGAGTACGCGGTCGACCTGTTCGACGAGTCCACCATGCGCGACGTCTGCGCCCTCTATCAGGACATCATCGCCGCGGCCCTCGCCGACCCGGACCGCCCCATCGGCCAGGCCGCACCCCGAAGGAACACGAATCCCCTCGCACACGCGGACACCGCGTGGGAGGCCATCACACGGCACGCCGAGCGCGCCCCCGAGCGGACCGCCGTCGTGGACGCGGCCCACCGCATCTCCTACGGCGAGCTCGTCCGGCGCGCCGAGGAACTCGCCGGGCGACTGCGGCAGTCCGGCGCGGGCCCCCTGATCCCGGTGTGCGCACCCCGCGGCCCGGACATGGTCGTGGGAATGCTCGCCGCACACGCCCTCGGCGCGGCGTTCATCTGCCTCGACCCCGCGGCCCCCGAGGCACGCAGGGCCGCCATCCTGTCCGAACTGCGGGCCACGGTCCTGGTCGAGGGCGACGACGTGACCGTACTGCCGGACCACGGCACAAGAGGCGAGGACGCCGCGCCGGAGACCGCCCAGGGGCTGGCCTACGTCGCGTACACCTCCGGCTCGACGGGACGGCCCCACGGCTGCGAGATCGAGCACCACAGCCTGATGAACCTGCTGCGCCGGTACGGGGACATGCTGCGGCTCTCCCCCTCCGACCAGGTGGCACAGGGCTCGGCGCCCGGATTCGACGCCGCCATCATGGAGATCCTCGGCACCCTCAGCCACGGCGCCACCCTCCACTTCCTTCCCGAGTCCCAGACCCCCCAGCACCTGCTCGGCTGGCTGGCGGAGCGCCAGGTCACCGTGGCCCTGCTGTCCACACCGAAGGTGGAACTGCTGTTCCGCGAGTACGCCCCCGTCCCCGGACTCGCCCTGCGCGCCCTGGGGACCGGCGGCGACCAGCTGCGCGTACGCCCGCCCGCGGGGCTGCCGTTCGACGTGCTCAACCTCTACGGGCCGACCGAGTGCGCCATCGTCTGCACCTGGTCCCGCGTCGCGGCCTCGGGCAGCGCGGCCCCGGACATCGGCCACCCGATCGCGGGCTCCGACGCCTATGTCCTCGACGAGCGCGGCCGCCCGGCGGACACCGGCGAGCTCTATGTCGCGGGCGCGTCCGTGGGGCGCGGCTACCACCGGCTTCCCGGACTCACCGCGGCCCGTTTCGTGGCCGACCCGTTCGGCCCGCCGGGCTCGCGGATGTACCGCACCGGCGATCTCGCGAGCCGCAGGCCGGACGGCACCCTCACCGTGCACGGCCGCGCCGACGACCAGATCAGCCTGCGCGGATTCCGTATCGAACCCGCCGAGATCGAACGGGTCCTGGTGACGCGGACAGGCGTGCGCGAGGCCCTAGTCGTGCCCGAACGACAGACGTCCGGCTCACTGCGCCTGGTCGCCCATGTCGCGGGGGACGCGCTGCCCGGCGAGGCCGAACTGCTCGCCGCCCTGGCCGAGCGGCTCCCGCCGCACATGGTCCCCGCCCGCGTCGTGATGCACACCGCCCTGCCCAAGAACACCAACGGCAAGCTCGACCGCCGCAGCCTGCGCCAGGAATCCCCGCAATCCCAGGAGCCGACCATGCCGCCTGCCGAACTCCCGCCCCCCGCCCTGTCCGTGACCGAGGCCGAGCAGGTGCTCGCCGGGATCTGGTCCGGCTTGCTCGGCCGCGACAGCATCCGGCCCGAGGACAACTTCTTCCAGATCGGCGGCGACTCCGTCCTCAGCGTGGGGGTCGCCGCGAGGGCCGCCCGCGCCGGGGTCTCCGTCACACCCCAGGACGTGCTGCGCCACCCGACGCTGCGCGGGCTCGCCGAGGCGGCCAGCGCGGGGAACGCGGCCACCGCCGCCGGGGCCGCACGGAACGGGACCCCGACGGACCTGCCCCCGCACGACCCCACCCCCTCCGGCCCCCTCCCTCTCACCCCCCTGATCCACCGCCTCCTCGACGGCACGGACGAGGCGCCCACGGACTTCGTCACGGTCGAGGTCCTGGAGGCCGCGCCCGGCGTCACGGCCGACGCCGTCCGTACGGCGCTGACCCATCTCGTGGAGCTGCACGAGCCGTTGCGGTACCGCTTCCTGCACAACGGCCTCGGCTGGCGCGCGGAGTGCGCACCGGCCGAGCACGCCGAGCTCCTCGACACCACCGTGCTGCCGCCGCTGGGCCCCGAGGACGAACTGGACCTGCTGGACGCCGACAAGGACAAGCTGATCGGCAAGCTGGACCTCGCGCGCGGCCCGCTGCTCCAGGCCAAGTTCTACAGCCGGGGCCCGCACCACCCCGGCCTCCTGCTGCTCGTCGTCCACCACTTCGCGTACGACGAGATCTCGACCGTCCCCCTGCTCGAAGACCTCAACGGGGCCCTGGCGGACATCGCCGCCACCGGCGCACCCCGCCAGGAGACCCGCCCGCCCGCCTGGCGCGCCTGGGCACAGGGACTGCACACCATGGCCCAGTCCGACCGGCTCGCGGGCGAGCTCACCTACTGGACGAGCGTGCTGGGCGCGGGCCAGGCGGGGAACGACGTTCCGGAGGCCGAGCCGCCCGCCGCCGACCCCGGCCTCATCCAAAGGCAGGTGCCCGCCGACGCGTTCGCGGCCCCGCTCACCGTCTCCGGCCCGGAGAGCCGGGAGGCGGCACTGGCAGCCGTGGCCTGCGCGTGGGCCCGGTGGCGCGGACAGTCGCACGCCTTCCTGACCACCGTGGGCCACGGCACGCCGAACCCGTACCGCCCTTCGGACCGGTCCAGGTCCCTGGGCTGGTTCACCAACTCCTTCCCGGCGCTGCTTCCCGTGGAGCCCGGCGCCCGCGTCCCCGACGCACTGCCCGGCGTGGTCGACGCGCTGCGCGCCGTCCCGCACGACGGCGTCGGCTTCGGCATCCTGCGCGAACTGAGCCCGCGCACGGCCGCTGTCGCACGGCTGCGGGAGCTGGCGGAGCCCCTGGTGTGCGTCGAGCACAAGGTCAGCGGCAGCCACGCCATCAAGGTCGGCGACGGGGCCCTGCAGATCAGGCAGTCGCCGCTTCCCGTCGAACAGCGATCGCTCCTCGAGATCCATCCGATCATGGTCATCACGGCGATCATGGACGGCGTCCTGGAGATCACGCTGGTCCACCACGGTCGGTACGACACCGCCGAGATGACCGCCTTCGCCGACCACCTCGCCGAGGCGTTCACCGAGCTGAACGGGGTGGCACCGGGCGGGCCCGCGCACGTCGACGGGTAGGCGCGGCCCGGCACTATGATGCGGCCTCTGGCCTCCAGGACCCTGGGAGAAGACGCATGAGTGATGTGGACATGGGCACCGGCAAAGTGGTCGTGAACAGGGCGATGTCGCTGGACGGGTTCATTGCCGGCCCTGGCGACGAGATGGGCTGGATCGCCGAGTACCTGACCGCGGACGCGGTCCCGGAGGTCATGGCGGCCACGGGCGCCATGCTCATCGGCCGGAACACGTACGAGGTCGGCAAGCGCATGGCCGCCCAGGGCACCCCCTACGACGGGGGAGAGCTGTTCGTCCTCACCCACGAGCCTCCCGACGAGCCGGACCCTGCCGTCACGTTCCTCACCTGCGACATCGAGGAAGCCGTCGCCACGGCACGCGGCGCCGCGGGCGGCAAGAACCTGGAGATCCTCGGTGCCGACCTGGCCGCCCAATGCCTGCGGCGCGGGCTCGTCGACGAGATTCTGGTGTACGTCCTGCCGGTGCTGCTCGGCGACGGCGTCCGCTTCTCGCCACCGAGCCTCGACAGGATCGACCTCGAACCCTTCAATAACACCCAGTTGGGCGCTGCCACGATGCTCCGCTTCCGCGTACGGAAGTAGGTGGGCGGGGAATGGCAGCGGGGGTGGTTCTGTCACCTCCTTCGGCGGTGAAGGGGAGTTGGGATGCGGGTCGGTATTGTCGCGGCGGCGGGGCCGGGTGTGGAACGTTTGGCTGTCCGGGCGGAGGAGCTGGGTTTTGACAGTTTCTGGGTGTATGACTCGCCGATGGTTCATGGTGATCCGTTTGTGAGTCTCGCGCTGTGTGCGCGGTCCACCCGTCGGATCAGGCTCGGGATCGGTGTCACGTCGCCGGCGCTGCGTTCCGCGCCTGCCGCTGCGGCGGCCATCGGCAGCCTCAATGCGCTGGCTCCCGGCCGGATCGTGTGCGGGGTCGGTACCGGGAACACGGCGCGGCGGACGCTGGGCATGGGGCCGGCGAGGGTGGCGGAGCTGGAGTCGTTCACGGCAGCTCTGCAGGATCTCACCGCGGGCCGTGAGGCGCTCTACCGGGAGGGGACCCGTTCCAGCAGGGTGCGGTTCTTGCATGAGGGGCGGTATGTGAACACCGCGGATCCGGTGGAGTTCGTGGTGGCGGCGTTCGGTCCGAAGGTGGCCGCGGTGGCCGGCCGGCTCGGTGCGGGGCTGATTTCCTTCGCGCTGCATGATCCCGAGGCCTGGTCCGCACTGGGCCGGACCCGGCGGGCGGCGGCGCGGGAGGCGGGCAGTGCCGGGACGGTGCGTTCGTATCTGATGTCCTGTGTGCATGTCCTGGCCGACGGCGAGGACCGCTACGGGGATCGAGTCCAGGACTCGGTGGGGCACATCGCGCTGAGCGCGCTGATTCTCGGCGCGGAGAACCCTGCTTTCCGTGCGGCCCTGCCTGCACAGGAGGCTGCGGCTGTCGGCCGTCTGCTGGAGTTGCGCGGCACCACCCCCGCCGATCCCAGGTTTCACCAGGCGCTCTACCGCAACTATCTGGGCCGTCTGTCCCCCGAGGACCGCGAGCTGATCGTGCCCTCGCTGGTGGACAGGTTCGGTCTGGTCGGTACCAGGGGCGAGGTCACCGAGCGGATCAGCGTGCTGGAGAAGGCGGGGGTCGACGAGCTGGTGCTCCAGCCCGTTGTGGACCCCGAGACCGAAATGGCCGAGCTCGCACGGCTGCTGGCCTGACACCCGGCGAAGAGCGGCCACCGGATCCTCCGGCGGGCCGCTCGGGCCGCTCGGGCCGCTCGGAGTGGTGGCGGGCAGGCTGTCCGTGCGGGCTCGCCCCCCGGCAGGAGGCTGCTGTGCGCGGCCGGCCGCCGGGTCGATGGGGCTCGTTGAAGACGGCTCTGGTCGAAATCTCGTGATGGTCACGATCGTCTGCCGGTAGCGATCTCATGCCGGGGCGGGAATGCCCTGGTCATGCGGGAGGTATCCCTTCTCGGGGAGCTCCTGCTGCCGCAGGTGGTCGGACGGGTGCCGGAGGGCGTCACTGAGACGAATGCGCTGGGTGAAGTGCAAGCTCGGTGAGGCGTAAGGGAGTTGGCCTGTACCGACTGCTCGGTCCTGTCTCATCGTGTGCACAGCCGCTATGAACGACGGCTTTCCATGTATCCGATGCTGGGTCTGCTGCGCGCGCCGCCGGTGCCGGACCGGGCGCCGCGTGTACTCGGCGTCGACGACTTCGCCTTCCGGTGGTCGCGGACCTACGGGACCGTATTCATCGATGGGGAGTCCTCGACCGTGATCGACCTCCTGCCGTACCGCACCAGCGAGACCCTCGTTGCTTGGCTGACGGCACATCCCGGGACCGAGATCGTGTGCCGGGACCGGGACAGCGGGTACAGCCGAGCCGTCAAGGAGGCAGCACCCCGCGCCCGCGAGGTGGCCGACCGCTGGCACCTGCTCCAGAATCCAGCCGCCGCCGTGCCGAAGACCTGTCACCAGCACCGTTCCTGCCTGCATAAACGTGCCGACACCGAGACGGCCCGGATACCGCTGCAGCCTCCGCTCATCGAACTGCCGCCGCTAGAACTGCCCCGCACCCAGATGATCGAACGCACTCGCCATCGGTACGAGGACATCCACCGGCTCATGGACGCCGGTTGGACGGTCAGCGCCGTCACCCGGCGTCTGCACCTGGACCGCAAGACCGTCCGCCGCTTCCGCGACACCGATCTCGACCAGCTCCTCGCGACGGCTCGCATACGGCGCCCGGCCGGTGTCCTGAAGATCCAGATCGCTCTGCAACAGCCACGTCCGCAGGTCCCCAGGCAGGGAGATACCCATCTGCTCCTCGGCGGCCGCGAGTATCTTCTCCGTGGTGAGCCCCGGCTCCGCGGCGAGGTGACCGCCCGCTGACATTTCACAGGCAACCGCCGTGCCCGACGGGTCCAGCCGAGGAGCCTCCATCGCACCGACGAGGCCAGGGCGTCCGGTGCGGGAAGCGGCAACGGCCGCATGCCGAGGCCGTCGATGACCCGGACGAGCCGCCCTCACCCTGGAGTGGCGAAGCCGAAAGCACTCGGTCATCAGCATCGGGTTTGGCTTGATTTCATAATATATGGGCGTTTTGTTCACCCCCCGCTTTGGTGCCAGGGAACTTGGTGAATGGTTCCGTCTGTGGATTACGGGACGGGTGCCCGCCATTCTGGAACTGCGGAAGGGGGCGGCCGAAAAACGTCGGCTGAAACCTTTCGGGAATTCCTCACTCTGATTTCTGGGAGAATTGATGAAGTCTGTCCGTGTGTTCGTGGCCGCTGTTCTCTGTGTGCTGATGATCGGCACCGTCGCCGGTACCGCTACCGCCGAGACCGGCGGTGCCGACACTCAGGCATCTTCCTCCATCACGCCGGGCGGCGACAGCGGTTGGGGTTGAGTTCCGCGATGACCTGTGCGTACGCGGGGACGACCCGGTCCGTGGGGACTTCCGGAGACGGTGGTCCAGCGGATTCCGGAATACAGGAATCATGCGGAGAAAGAACGGCCGACTGCTTGATCGGCAGGCTGCGGGAAGTTGTCCGTAGCGTCAGTGGCCGGGAAAGGGAAGTGCTCGGACATATCGTGCGCGGAGCCACCTGCAGGGAGATCGCCCGGCACATGGATGTCAGTCTGCATACCGTCGACACCTACATGCGCCGGATACGAGCGAAAACCGGAGCCCGGAACCCCATGCACCTGTTGCTGCTGGCTCTGTCGGTCGAGGTCTCCCTCGTGAGCGCCGTCGAAGGCATGAGGCTGTCGGCCATGCCGAAGCCCCCGGCAGGCCCCAGGTCTGACCGAACTCGGGCTCGACTGCCCGATCGTGGCCACCGGCCGAATGACACGTGAACACGTGACTGTCGGGACCGATCTCCGTGTGGCGGTGTTTCAGGGCGGCCTCGGCGCCGCTCAGGTATTTTCTCTCCCTTTCCCGCAGTGTGCCCGGGCATCGTGGTGCCCTGGTACACCTCATTCAGATGGCATCGCCCGGAAGCGCGGCGAGATCGGAGAACTGTGCCTGGACGGCGAGCTCTGAGCCAGCCGCTGCGGTCCTTCGTCGATGAGCTGGTTCTGTGTGTGGCGGTCAACGGAGGCCGAGGGCCCGCCCTGTTGTGGCCCGAGGATCCGATGACCTTGCCGGCCCTGCTGGGGCTTCCCCGCCCGGCCCGTCCGGCACCGGGCGTCAACTCGACCGTGCCGGGCGGACCGGGCACGGAGGAACTGGCGGCCGAGCTGGGCCGCAGGCTGCAACTGCGGGTGCGCCCCTTCTTCCGCTTCCTGTCGCCGGACTCTCCCGTCGTGGAGAGCGCGCCGAACGGTGCCGAGTCCACGGTCACGGTCGTGGAAGGAGCCTGCCGCTGCGTCCTGTCGCGTGTCGGTGAGGGCCTTGCACCGGGTCCCTCGCGCCCACTCGGCATGCGGCTGCGTTCCGGCGACACTCTCTTCGTGCCCCAGGTTCACGCCTACCGGTTGTCGGAGACCCACGTCCCGACCACACTGCTCAGGCTCGACCTGGAGGGTTCGGGCTGACGGCGTACGCCCCCGGGGCGTACGCCGGATCAGGCCAGGGCTGTCGTGGGTGCCGCGTCCGGCTCTCCGTCGTCGTCAAGCAGCCCCCTCGCGGACACCGCGAAGCCGGCCTGGAAACGGCTCTCGGCGCCGAGGGCCTGCATCATGTCGGATATGTGTTTGCGGGTGGTGCGCAAGGACATTCCGAGCCGCCGCGCGATCGTCTCGTCCTTCAGTCCTGACGACAGCAGCCGCAGGATGGTGCGGTCCAGATCCTTGGCGACCGCTTCCAGGCCGTCGGTGGCCGCATCGGAGAACGGCTGGGCCTGCGACCACAGTTGCTCGAACAGCTCGTACAGGAAGTGCACGACCGACGGTTCCCGGACCACCACCGCGCCCAGCCGGTCGTTGCGCCTGGTCATGAACGCGAGCTCCCGGTCGAAGATGATCATCCGGCCGACGAGCTGGTGGGCCGTCCGGTACTCGCCGCCCAACGCACTCGCCGTGGCGACGTACGCCTGGCTGGGGCCGTTGAACCGGGCGGTGTGGTGGTACACGGTCCGCATCCGCACCCCCCGGGCGAGCATCTGGCTGTCCCGGAGCAGTGCGTCCTGGAGCACCTCGGGCGGGCGGGTGCCGCCGGGCTGCACAGTGACCATGTCCTCACGGCACTGCTCGGCCGCCCGGTTCAACGCGGCCCGCACATGGGTGAGCCCGGGAATGGTCTCCAGGTCCGTGGGGGCGCTGTGTCTCCCCTCGTTGTAGTCGACGGCCAACTGGGCGAACTGGTCCTGGAAGAGGCGCAGTCGCGTCTGCTGTTCCGCGATGGCCCGCTCCACCGGTGCGGTGGCCGCGGCCGCGACGATGTGGGGGTCGACAGCCCAGAGGCGGTCGTCGCCCTCCTCGCCCCTGTGCACCAGGCCGATCCGGACGAGGCGGTCGACCGCGCCGCTCACAGCTGTCGCGTCGACCCCTGTCTCCTTGGCCATCGAAGCAGGGTCTAACCGACCGTGCAGAGCCAGCCAACGGTAGACGGCCACTTCCTCGGCGCGGAGTGTGTCCCCCACGGTGAAAACGTTGTCATCGGTCTGCTGTTCCACCATCAGTCCTTCGCTCCTGACACCCGTAGGGGAACGCGCCCCACCCTCATCGCACTCAAACGTCTCCCGGCTGCCATGTAGGGGCCGCCTACCGGTTGGCCCGCATGTGCTGCGGATCGCATCGATTAGGACGGGCAACCGTGGGAGCGGGTTCATCGCTCGAAACCTAGTGGCTGGAAGACGCCAGGTCGAAGAGATCCCGCGGGACGGCGAGTTGGGCCCCGCCCTGCTCGGCCGGTCCGAGGAGGGCAGGGGCGGCTGCCCCGGCGGATGACCCTTCGCTGCGGATGATCCGGACGTGGACTGTGCGCGAGTAGGCGACGAGCTTGCGCAGCGACCAAGGGCCAGTGACCAAGGGCCAGTGACCGGGGGCCAGTGACCGGGGGCCAGTGACCAGCGAGCGAAGGGCCGGCAGAGCACGGTGGGGCGGGTGGTGGCCGTCTGCATGACGAAACCTTGTCCGTATTGTCGCCTATTACGGCTTCATGGGCTTTCGTTCACCCCCCGCTTTGGTGTCGGAGAACTTGGTGAATGGTTCCGTCTGTGGCCTCCGGGACGGGTGCCCGCCAGTCTGGAACAGCGGAAGGGGAACGGCCGTAAAACGCCGGCCGGGACTTTTCAAGCATTCCTCATTCTGATTCCAGGGAGAAATCATGAAGTCTGTCCGTGTGTTCGTGGTCACTGTCCTCTGCGCGCTGATGATCGGTGCCGTCGCCGGTACCGCTGCGGCCGGAGAGCGGCAGCGTCGGCGTCCTGGTGGCGTCCTCCACCGGGCCCGGCGACGACAGCGGTTGGGGCCGCGTCGCCGGATGACCTGCGGGTGAGCGCGGGGAGGTCGATCCGTAGTGAGTTCCGGAGCCTGTGGTCCAACAGGTGTCGGAACGCGGGAATCAGATAGAGAAAGGCGCCCGAATCTGTGAGCAATAGGCTACGGAAAACTGTCCGGGGAATCGGTGACCGGGAAAGCGAAGCACTCGGACGCATGGCGCGCGGGGACACCTCCGGCGAGATCGACGGGCGTATGAGCACCGGTCCGCATACCGTCGGAAAGAACGCGGCAACCGGACTTTTACTAAGCGAACGCCCAGTGGGCGTCCCGCGCCGGCGGCCGCTGCCGACACCGTCGGAGGGGCCCCGCGAAACAGCCTCCTTCGCCGAGTTGCTGAAGAGGCACCGGAGTCGCTGCGGGCTGACCCAGCAACAACTGGCGGACTTCGCGACGTTGAGCGTCCGGGCGATCCGGGATCTGGAGAGCGGAAGGGTCCGACGGCCCCGGCGGGAGAGTGTGGGGCTGCTGGCCGACGCGTTGCGGCTGAGCGATCCCGAGCGACAGCAACTGCACGCCGCCGGTGGAAGCCCGGTGGATCTGCGGGATGCACTGCTCGGACTGCCCGCCTCGTCCGCTCCGCCCGCCCTGCCCGTGCCGCCCGCTCCGCCAGGCACACTGGTGGGCAGGGAAGCGGAGCTGCAGGTGTTGCTCGATCAGGTGACCGTCTACGGTCACCGCCTGGTGAGCGTGGTCGGCATCAGCGGCATCGGGAAGACGCATCTGGTGCTCGAGGCGGCCCGAGTACTGCGGGCCAGGGGCTGGCGGGTCGGGTGGCATGCGGCGGCCAGAGGTACCCCTTGCTGCGGTGCGCTTCCTGCGGCCGGCCCCGACCCTGGCGGGCCGCCGCCGAGCACCGCTGACCCGACCGCCGACCTCGTCGCGGCGATCGGTGAGAGGCATCTCCTGTTGGTGATCGACAGCGGCGACGCTTCGGGTCCCGGCGGGGTGGACGTGGGCGAGTTGCTTCGGCGTTGTCCGGGGCTGCACGTCGTGGTGACCGGTCTGACGCCGCGATATCTGCCAGGTGAGCGCGTACTGCCGCTCACCGCGATGGCCGTGCCGGAGGAGGCGCTGGACTACGACCACGTGCGGTTGAGCGAGGTCGAGTCCGTGGCGTTGTTCTTGTCCCACATGCGCCGGTCACAGCCGGGGTTCCGGCTTCGGGAGGACAACGCGCACGCGGTGGTTCGGTTGTGCCGCTGGCTCGACGGTGTACCCAGGGCACTTGAGTACGCGGCGGGCTGGTGCCTGGTGTATCCGCCCGAGCTCCTGCTGGCTCGAGCCGGTCGGGACTTCCCCCTCCTTTCCTCCCCGGCAGGCTGCGGCTGCCAGGACCTGCTGCGTTCCGTGGCGCGCAGCGTCGACATCGTGGCCGAGTGCTATCGCCTGGTGCTTGCCGAGGTCGCTGACCGTCCGCACTGGACGGTCGGGGACCTCGATCACCTGGTGCCGGATCCGGCTGCCGCTCTGCACGCGCTGCTGGTCCACGGCCTGGTGCGGCCGGCGGGCGCCCACCTGCCGGAGCGGTTCACGGCGCTGCAGCTGGTGCGGCTCCTGCACGTGCGGGACCGGACTCCGGCGGGGGCGGACCGGGTCGGCTGAGACTGCCGCTGATTCTGCCTACCGGTGCCCACAGCGGCCATTACGTTTACCCGTGCCTCATAGCGGTCAACGAAAGGGCCTGACCATGGTTACCTGTCCTGAATGTGAGAACTCGGTGGTTCCCGCCGGAACACCGGTGATCGGCGAGATAGTGGAATGCGGTGAATGCGCCAGTGAACTGGAGATCCTCACGCTCGATCCGATCCGGGCCGCGCTCGCGCCGGAGATCGAAGAGGACTGGGGCGAGTGAGCCGCGCAGAGCCGTTCGTGGTTCTCGCGTCCCGCGTGCGGGCCAGCGAGAAGAGAATCCTCGAAGCCCTCTCTCGCAGAGGGATCGCCCACCGGCACGTCGACAGCCGTGCTTGGTGGCACCCCCTCGGTGACCGCGGCGCGCACCCGATCGTACTGAACCGGGAGATCGGGCTCGCCAGGGCGACGTACGCGGCCGACGCCCTGGAGACGGCGGGAGCGATCGTGGTCAACTCCGCGCGCGCCACCGCGCTGTGCGGTGACAAGTGGCGCACGTCCGCGGCGCTCGTCGAAGCGGGACTCCCGACACCGCGGACGGCCCTCGGGCTGACCCCGGAAGCGGCGCTGACGGCTCTGGAGAGCATCGGCTATCCGGCCGTGGTGAAGCCCCTGCAGGGCTCGTGGGGCCGTCTGGTCTCCGCCCTGCCGGACCGGCAGACCGCGGAGACCGTACTGGAGTACGTCGCTGCGTTGCCCTCACCGCAGGCGCGGATCGTCTACCTGCAGGAATGGATAGCCAAACCGGGCCGGGACATCCGGGTGATCGTGGTGGGCGGCGAGGCGCTGGCCGCGACCTACCGGCGCAGCGAGCACTGGCGGACCAACGTGGCGCGGGGTGCGGTGAGTGAACTGTGCCCCATGACACCGGACATCGCGAAACTCGCGGTCATGGCCGCGCAGGCCGTGGAGGCCGAGGTCGCCGGCGTCGACCTGATCGAGGACGGGACGGGAGAGCTGCTGGTCCTGGAGGTCAACCACGGTGTCGAGTTCTCCGGCCTCCAGCAGGCTCTCGGCGACGCGGTCTCCGTCGCCGACCGAATCGTCGACCATCTCCTGGAGAAGTCACGCTCATGCTCCGAGTAGCCATCGTCGGGGCATCCGGCTACATCGGCGGCGAACTGCTTCGTCTCCTGCACGGTCATCCACGGGTCACGGTCGTGGCCGCGACCTCCGACCGCCTCGCCGGGCGCCGGGTCGACGGCCCCCATCCCAACCTGCGCGGCCACACGGACCTGTGCTTCGTCGGCCACGACACCCTGGAGAACACCGACTTCGACGTGCTCTTCCTGGCCGCTCCGCATCGGGAAACCATGGGAAGGATGGCCGAATTCCTCAAACTGGCCAGGACCGTCATCGACCTGTCCGGCGATTTCCGCCTACGGGATCCTGAGGTCTACGCGTCCTATTACGGAGTCGCGCACGCCGCCCCGCAGCTGATACCCGAATTCACCACCGGGCTGCCCGAATGGCATCGCGCCCGACTGACCACGAGCGATCGGATCGCGGTTCCCGGGTGTATGGCCACCGCGGGCATTCTCGCGGTCCGGCCGCTGGCCCTGGAGGGTCTGATCGAGGGCACGGTCCGGGTGGACGCCCGAACGGGTTCCAGCGGATCGGGTGTCTCCAGCGGAGCCGCCGGTGCCCATGCCGAACGCAGCGGTGCCCTCCGTGTGTTCGCTGCCTCCGGGCATCGGCACGAGGCCGAGATCGCACAGGCCACGGATCGCACGGTGCGGATGACCGCCACCGGCGTCGAGGCGGTCCGCGGTGTGCAGGTGCTGTGCCACGTGAAGCTGGCGTCCGGGGTGTCGGAGAAAGAGGTCCGGTCCGCGTTCCGCGCGGCGTACGGGAACGAGCCGTTCGTCCGGGTCATCGCCCAGCGGCAGGGCCTGTACCGGCTCCCGGAACCGAAGATCCTGACCGGGTCGAATTTCTGCGACGTCGGTTTCGCGGTGTCCGCGGACGACGGCACCGCGGTCCTCATCGGCGCACTGGACAACCTGGTCAAGGGCGGCGCGGGCGGCGCTGTGCAATGCATGAACGTCCGCTTCGGCTGGCCGGAGCGGACAGGGCTGGAATTCTTCGGACTGCATCCGAACTGACGTGAGGCTGATGAAGCGAATGCGGGACATACTTGTTGTCAAATGCGGCGGGAACGCCGCTGTGCGGTCGCAGGCGATCTGTGCGGACGTCGCCGCCGTGCACCGCGGCGGCAGGCCGGTGATCCTCGCCCACGGCGGTTCGGCCGACATCGACGGGCTCGCCGAACGCCTCGGAGTGCCTTCCCGTCGGCTCGTCGCCCCGGACGGGGTGTCGACCCGGTACACCGACGAGCGAACGCTCGAAGTGGTGCAGCTGGCGCTGGCAGGCTCCGTCAAACCCCGTCTGCTGGCCGCCCTGCGCGCCTGCGGGGTGGGTGCGGTCGGGCTGACCGGCCTGGACGCCGGACTCCTCGTGGCCGCCCGCAAGTCGGCGCACCGGGCAGTCGTCGACGGACGCCGGGTCGTGGTCAGGGACGACCACAGTGGACGGATCACCGCGGTCAACGGCGACCTGGTGTCCACGCTGATCGCGTCGGGGCTGCTGCCCGTGGTGTCGCCGCCGGCCGTGGCCGAGGACGGCCGGGTGGTCAACACGGACGCGGACCGCGCCGCCGCGGCCGTCGCGGGCGCCGTCGGGGCGGGCACCCTGCTGCTGCTCACCGGGGCGAGGGGGGTGCTGGCCGACCGGCACGACGAACGGTCGGTGCTCCCTGTCTGCCGGGTTCCCCGCCGAGGGACGCCTCCGGTCGTCACCGGCGGCATGGGGGTCAAGCTGATCGCGGCCCGGGAGGCACTGCTGTCCGGTGTGCAGCGCGTCCTGATCGCGGACGGCCGTCGTCCGCGTCCGGTCCAGGAGGCCCTGGCGGGCTCGTGCACCGAAGTGCTGCTGGAGGAAGAGTGACGATCTTTTCGGACGCGGCCGCGATCGAACTGCTCCACGGCATGCTGAAGATCCCCTCGCCGTCCTTTGCGGAGGCTGAACTGGCCGCCCACGTGGTGGACGCCATGCGCGGAGCCGGTCTCACCGCGCGGATCGACGGGGTGGGCAACGCGGTCGGGGAGATCCGGCGCGGACCGGGGCCGACGGTCATGCTGCTCGGGCACATGGACACCGTGCCGGGGGACATCCCGGTGCGGGTGGACGGCGACCGCCTGTACGGCAGGGGCTCGGTCGACGCCAAGGGGCCGCTCGCCACGATGATCTGCGCGGCCGCCGGCAGTACGGGGTTCCGCGGCCGGATCGTGGTCGTGGGCGCTGTGGAGGAGGAGACCACGATGTCCCGGGGCGCGGTGGAGATCCGCCGTACGCACGAGCCGCCGGACGCGCTGATCATCGGCGAGCCCAGTGGCTGCGACACGGTCGTCCTCGGGTACAAGGGAAAGCTCGACATCCGCTACCACGTACGGTGCGAGGCGACCCATCCCAGCAACGTCGTGCCCAAGGCGTCCGAACTCGCAGCGCGGGCCTGGACGGAGCTGCTTGACCTGCTCGGCCCGGAGGCGAGCCACGCCCGATTCGACAGTCCTGGGCCGACCTTGACGTCGATCAGCGGTGGACTGACGTCCGCCACCGCGGAGTTCAGTGTCCGAACTCCCCCGGGCTTCGACGCCGAGGGGCTGGTGGCCGCGTTGTCCGATCGGCTGGACCCCGACACGCTGCAGGTCGTCAACACGGTGCGCGCCTGCCGTGTCGGCCGCAACGACCCGGTGGTGCGGGCGCTGTCGGTCGCGATCCGCGCCGAGGGCGGCAGCCCGAGGGCGAAGGTGAAGACCGGTACCTCCGACATGAACACCCTGGCGGAGCGGTGGACCGTGCCGATGGCCACCTACGGGCCGGGGGACAGCAGCCTGGACCACTCCGACCGGGAACACATCAAACTGTCCGAGTACCTGTTCGGCATCGGGGTGCTGACCCGTGCCCTGGCCGAACTGGGCGAGCACCTCACCGGAGAGAATCGATGAGCGACGACCACGCGTGTACGGCACGGGAACTCATCGTGCAGATGTGCGCCAACCCGGAAGGCGGACACCTCGGCGGATCGATGTCCATGGTTGAGATCCTGGTGACGCTCTACCGCGACGTGCTGAGGATCGACCCGCGGAGGCCGCAGGCGCCGGACCGGGACATCCTGCTGCTGAGCAAGGGACACGGCGCGATCGGACTGTACGCGGTCCTGGCGGAGCGGGGCTTCTTCCCCGTGGAGCTGCTGGCGAGCTACGGCACTCCGGACAGCATGTTCACCGCACACCCGAATCCGGCCGTCCCCGGGGTCGAGATGCCGACCGGGTCGCTCGGACACGGGCTGCCGCTCGGTGTCGGCTTCGCGCTCGCCGCCCGGCTGGACGGGAGCGACCGGCGCTGCTTCGTCGTACTCGGCGACGGCGAACTGCAGGAGGGCTCGGTCTGGGAGGCCGCGATGGCTGCCGGCGCCCAGGGACTGGACCGGCTGGTGGCGATCGTGGACCGCAACGGGCTGCAGATCAGCGGTGACACGGAAGAGACCCTGGGCCTCGAGCCGCTCGGGGACCGTTGGCGCAGTTTCGGGTGGACGGTCCTGGAGGTCGACGGGCACGAGCCGGACCAGGTGCGGACGGCTCTGTCGCGTATCCCGTTCACCCCCGGCAGACCGACCGTGCTGCTGGCCCGCACGGTGAAGGGCAAAGGACTGCCCTATATCGAGGGCCAGGCCCGCAGTCACTACGTCCGGCTCACCGAGCGCGGGCACCGGCGTGCCCGTGCCGCGGTGATGCGCGGCGAACGAACGGAGACGACATGTCCGTCGTGACAGCCGAACCCACTGTGTCGGGCGAGGCCCGCGCGGCCCGGGAGGTGTACCGGGACGTCCTGGTCGAGTTGCTCGGCGAGGACGAACGCTATGTCTGCCTGGACAGCGACACCGGTCTGTTCTCCGCCACCTCGTGGGGCGAGGGGGCGCGGCGCTACCTCAACCTCGGTATCGCGGAACAGAACCTGATGGGCGTGGCGGCGGGACTGGCCAGATCCGGCAGGATCCCCTTCGTCAACACCATGGCGACCTTCGCCGCCACCCGTGCGCTGGAGGCGGTGAAGCTCGACATTGCCTGGAACGACCTGCCGGTGCGGATCGTCGCCACCCACGGCGGGCTCTCCGCCGGCCACCTCGGTTCCACCCACCATGCGCTGGAAGACCTCGCCGTCATGCGGATGCTGCCGAACATGACCGTGCTGGTGCCCGCGGACGGCCCCGCCACCGAGAGCCTGGTCCGAGCCGGCGCCGAGCTGCCGGGACCGGTGTACCTGCGCCTCGGACGCGGCGCGACGCCGAGCCTTGCGCCGGGGGCGGAGCCGCCGCAGATCGGGGTCGCGCAGTCCCTGCGCCGGGGATCCGACGTGACGCTGATCGCCACCGGACCGCATCCCGTGCTCACCGCGGTCGAGACCGCCGAGGAACTGGCCCGCGACGGGATCGACGTGGCCGTGCTCAACATGCACACCGTCAAACCGCTCGACCGGGAGGCGATCGTCGCGGCCGCCACCGGCACGCGCGGAATCGTCACCGTCGAAGAGCACTGGGCCGCCGGGGGCCTCGGGTCCGCCGTGGCCGAGGTGGTGGCCGACCTCGGTGCCGCCTGCCCCGTACGGCGGGTGGCGGTCGCCGACCGGTTCGCCGCCGGTACCGGGGGACACCGGCATCTGCTGGCGCGCAACGGGATCTCCGGCGCGACGGTGACCGAGCACGTGCGGCGGCTGCTGGCCTGACCCCCCCCGGCGCTGAAGCGACCGCGGCGATGCGAACCGTTCCGCACGCCACTCCGGCCGCTGCACCGACTCCGCCCCATGATCC
>NZ_JBHYJH010000015.1:0-15435 GCF_042740445.1 Streptomyces sp. NPDC059003
GCCGCATACCGGCGACGACCGCCGCCAGGTCACGCTCGTCGGTGTAGAAACCCGGATCGAGCACCGGCGCCGCACCGGGATCGTCGCTGGCCAGCCGCAGCGTGCCGCGGCTGTACGGGCGGATCGCGGAGACAGCGATGGTGTAGCCGTCCTCGGGGTCCTTGGGCGAGGGCAGATGGGAAGGCACGTCGACGAAGACGACCTGGAGGTCCGGCTCTTCGACAGCGGGATCGCTGCGTAGGAGACCGATGGCTTCGCCGTGGTTGTTGCGCCGTGGCGGCAGCGGGCGGGCCGCGCTCGACGTGACGTTGACGATCGGATGGTCGTGGAGCCGGGCGCCGACGCCCGGCAGGTCGAGGACGGTCGTGACACCCACGTCGGCCAGATGGGCCTTGGGGCCGACTCCCGACAGGAGCAGCAGCTGCGCGGAGCCGATGGCACCGGCAGTCAGGACGACTTCACCCGTGCAGTCGACGGTCACCTCGTCGGTGCCGGTGCGGTACTCCACGCCGACACAGCGCCCGCCGCTGATGCGCAGCCGCCGTACCAGGGCGTTGGTCACGACGCTCAGGTTGGGCCGCTCCAGGGCCGGCGCGAGGTAGGCGTCGGCGGCGCTCTGCCGCCTGCCGTCGACGATGTTGAGGTCCGCAAGGCCGAAGCCCTCCTCCAGGCCGCCGCTGATGTCGGCGGCCCTGGCATACCCCGTCTCCGCGGCCGCTTCCAGGCACGCTTCGATGACCGGATGCGGCGGGTTGGCGGGTCCCACGGTCAGGGGGCCGTCGATTCCGCGCAGTGCCGGATCGCGGCCCACCGCGGTCTCACAGCGCCGGAAGTACGGCAGCAGATCGTCGAAGCCCCAGCCCTTGGCGCCCTGGCTGGGCCACCGGTCGTAGCCGGAGTGGTGGCCGCGGGCGAAGACCATGCCGTTGATCGCCGAGGATCCGCCGAGCCCGCGCCCTCGCGGCAGTTGTATGGATGTGCCGGTGGCCGACTGCTCGACGGTGAAGTCTCCCCAGTTCGCGGGGGTCTGGAGCAGGGTCGGCCATGCGGGAGGCGAGGTCTGTGCGGGCAGTACCGTTGAGTCACCCGCCTCGATCAGCAGGACATGAGTGTTCACGTCCTGCGACAGCCTCGCCGCCAGCACACAGCCGGCCGTCCCCGCGCCCACGATGACGAAGTCGAATCCCGGCACGCGGTCCTCCTTCGGAGCGTCGTCACTCCTGCACGGCTTCGCCCAGCCGCTATCAGGTATCGAAGCATCACGGTCGCGCGGCGGGAAGATTGCGCGCCCTTTGATTCCGTCACCGTGATGGTCCGAAACACCGCCGACCAGGCGCCGTATCCGGGGCTTGCGCGCTACGAAACAGGTGACCAAGACTGCTTCTTCGCCGAGACGACCTCATCCAGCAGCTGATGGTCATGGTGCGCGAGAGGCCCTTGCCGGTCCTGGCCGGCCCGTCTGGCAGTGGTGAGTCCTCGCTCCTGCACGCCGGACTGATCCCGAACCTGCGCACTACTTCCACCGCCCGCTGCTCCATACGCCGTCCGACGACGGCGAAGCCCGGCCGCTGCCCAGCGCACGGCACCTCCGTCCAGGCGCCCCGATCGGTGTCCAGCCACAGCGTGATCACGCTCCGCACAGGCCCCAGTGCCGCATCGCCCTCCAGGGCGGATCGGCCTGGAGCGGCGCCGACGCCGCTGACCGCCACTGGTAGCGGCGTGCCAGTGCCTGGCTGAAATGTGCAGGGACCACGCCTGGCCCCTGACCTGCACAGCGGTCATGTCCCGACGCCAGCCCGGCGACGTTTTGAAGGGCATTGCCCAGGTACGATTCAGGCCAGTGCACGCCGTGGGGACGACGACGTGCCGAGCGCCCGGCGGGAAGACGGGGCCGGCCCACCGCACGGCATGCGCGCTTGAAGGCGTCAACGGGGTGGGGCGGAAGATGGTGACCGGGGACACCGGGCTGCGGTTCGTGCTGCTCGGTCGGCTGCGCGCGTGGCGCGGCGACAGGGAGTTGGAGCTCGGCTCCCCGCAGCAACAGGCGTTCCTCGCGGTGCTGCTGCTGCGCCAGGAGCGGGCCGCCTCCGTGGGCGACGTCGTGGAGGCCCTGTGGGGCGGGAACCCGCCACCTCGCGCCGTGGGGGCCCTGCGCACGTACGCCTCGCGGCTGCGCAAACTCCTTGAGCCGGAGCGGGCCGCGGGCGAGTCCCCCCGAATCCTGGTGTCCGTCCCCGACGGCTACGCGCTGCACGTGCCGCGCGAAGCCGTGGACCTCGCCCGCTTCGAGGACCACGTCGCCTCGGCGGGCCGGGCCCGGGCGGCCGGACAGCTCGCGGAGGCCCGCGCCCGGCTCCGCCTCGCCCTTGAACCCTGGCAGGACGACCCCCTGCCGGGCATCCCCGGCGCGGCCATGGACGCGCACCGCGCCCGGCTCGCCGACCAGCGCCTGACGGCCCTCGAATCCCGCCTGCAGCTCGACCTGGAACTGGACGGCCCGCAGTCGGTTCTCGCGGAGCTCGCCGACCTGGCCGCGCACCACCCCCTCCGGGAGCGGCTGCGCGCCCTCCAGATGCGGGCGCTGCACCGCGACGGCCGGACCGCCGACGCGCTCGCCGTCTACGACGAGACCCGCCTGCTCCTGAGCGAGGAACTCGGGCTCGAACCCGGCCGCGACCTCGCCGAAGCACGGGCACTGCTCACGGCACCGGACACCACCGGCAGCACCGGGCTCCCGGACCCGGCCGCGCCGCCGCCGCTGCCCGCCCAGCTCCCGGGCGACCTCCCCGACTTCACCGGCCGCGCCACGCTCGTGGCGGACCTGTGCGCGTTGCTGACGTCCGACCACCCCGGGGCCGCCGCCATGGTGGCGGTCTCCGGAGCCGGCGGGGTGGGCAAGAGCGCCCTGGCCGTACACGTCGCGCACCGGGTGCGCGAGTCCTTCCCGCACGGACAGCTCTACATGGACCTCCAGGGCGTCGGCGGCCACCCGGCCGACCCGGCCGCCGTGCTCGGCTCGTTCCTGCGGGCCCTTGGCGTGGACGACGCCGTGATTCCCGAGGGCCTGGCGGAACGCTCCGCGCTCTTCCGCGCTCGCCTCGACGGGCGCCGCGTGCTCGTGCTTCTCGACAACGCCCACGGCCCCGAGCAGATCCGGCCCTTCCTGCCCGTGCTGCCCTCCTGCGCCGTCCTGGTCACCAGCCGCGCCAAGCTCGCCGGGCCGGCGTCCGCGCGCCTGGTCGACCTCGACGTCATGACCCCGAGCGAGGCACTCGAACTCCTCGGCAAGGTCCTTGGCCGGGACCGCGTCGCCGCCGAGGCGGACGACGCCGCCCGCCTCGTGTCGGCCTGCGGCCACCTGCCCCTTGCCGTACGGATCGTGGCGGCCCGCCTCGCCACGCGCCCCGCGTGGCCGCTCGGCGCGCTGCACGGCCGGCTCGCCGACGAGCGGCACCGCCTGGCGGAACTGCGCGTCGCCGACCTGACCGTCGAGGCCGCCTTCGCGCTCGGCCACGCCCAGCTCCGGCCGGACCAGCAGCGCGCCTTCCGGCTGCTCGCCCTGCCCGACGGCCCGCACGTCTCGTCCGCCGCCGCGGCCGCCGTCCTCGGCCTGCCGGAACCGGAGGCCGAGGCGCTGTGCGAGTCCCTGGTCGACGCCAGCCTCCTTGAGTCCCCTACTCCCGGCCGCTACCGCTACCACGACCTGCTGCGCCTCTACGCGCGTGGACGCGCGAGCGCGGAGGAGTCCCCGGAAGGACAGGCCGCCGGTCTGCGCCGCCTCCTGGACTTCCTGGCGTCCACGGTGCGGGCCTCGCACCCCGGCGCCCTCGGCAGGGCCGAACGCCTGGGGGTGACCGCGACGGTCCCCGGGCTGTCGTTCGCCACGGCCGAGGACGCCGCCGCCTGGCTGGCCGACGAGGCACCGTGCCTGTTCGCGGCCGTGCGCCAAGCGGCCGAGGCCCCTGACCGGGCCGTCGCCCCGGCGGCCGACCTGCTGCTGATGATGGAGGAACTCCTGGAACGCGGGGGCCCCGGCCCCGAGTTCGAGCAGGCGGCCCACGCGGTGGTCTCCGCGGCGCTCCGCCAGGGCGACCGGCGCAGCGCGGGCCGCGCCTACCTGGCCCTCGGCCTCGGCTACTACTACGCCGCCCGCCTGCGTGAACTGGTCGCGGTCGGCCGCCAGGCGGTGGCGGCGAGCCGCGCGGCCGGCGACGCACTCGTCATGGCCGACGCCCTGGTGCTGCTTGCGCGCTGCTCGTACCACCTGCGCCGTTACGACGAGAGCCGCGCCCTTCTCGCCGAGGCGTCGGCGGTCTTCCAGGCGTACGCCGACCGGTTCGGCGAGGCGAACGTCCTCGGCGTGCGCTGCCGGGTGCGCCAGGCGGCGGGCGAGACGGACCTGGCGGTCGCGGACGCCGAGGAGGCCCTGGCGGTCCATCAGGGGCTGAGCGACGGCCACCGGACGGGGTTCGCCCTGTACGAACTGGGCGTCGTCCTCGACGCCGCCGGGCGGACCGCCGAGTCCGCCGGGCGCCTCACCGAGGCGCTGGCCCTCTTCGGTGACCGCCGCAACCGCCTGTGGGAAGGGCTCACCCTCTTCCGGCTCGCGGAGAACCGGCTCGCCACCGGCCGTGCCGAGGAGGCCGTGCAGCTGGCCCGGACCGCGGCCGCGACGCTGGCGGAGGTCAGGAACGACTGGGGCCGCGCACACGCCCTCGCCGTGCTCGGCTCCGCCCTCGACCGGCTCGGGGACCACGACGGCGCCCGGGCGCACTGGCGCACCGCACACGAGATCTGCGCCCGCCTGGGCATGCCGGAGGCCGACGACCTCCTCACCCTGCTCGGTGACCGGCCCCGGGCCCTGCTCGGTGACGAACCCCGGCGCCCGGACGGGTTCGAACCGGCACGGGCCCCCGACGAGAGCGGCCCGCTCTCCGCGCAGGTCGAACCCGTCACGGCGGAATCGGCGCCAGTGGAACCGGCGTCAAGAGTGATCCCTCTCCCGTGACGTCTCGCCAACTCGCCAAACGGCCCTCACACCAAGCCACAAGGCCCCCACGCCACATGGTCCGCACGTCATTTGGAGACGTCCCATGCCCCCCACTGCCTCGCCCGGCCACTCCTCCGGCCACCCCTCCGGCGGCGCATCCGAGCGGGCCGCCGCCTGCCGCTTCACCGTTCTCGGCCCCCTCCGCGTGCACGACGGGTCGGCCGCGGTGCCCGTCAACGCGCCCCAACTGCAGGCGGTGCTCGCGGTTCTGCTGCTACGGGCGCGTACCCGCGTATCCGCCTGGGAACTGATCGACGCGGTCTGGGGCGACGAGGCCCCGCCCGGCGCGACGGGGTCGTTGCGCACCCACGTCTTCACCCTGCGGCGGCTCCTCGAGCCCGACCGGGCACCCCGCGCCGCCGCACGCACGCTGTTGACGACGGGCGACGGCTACACCCTGCGCGTCGCCCCGGAGGACGTCGACCTGACGGTCTTCGAGCTCCGTACGGCCGAGGCGCTGCGGGCCCGGGCCGCAGGCCGGCTCGAACGGGCACGGTCACTGTTCGTCTCCGCGCTCGACCTGTGGCGCGGCAGACCGCTCGCCGGCGTGCCCGGCCCGTACGCCGAGGCCCAGCGCACCCGGCTCGAAGAGCTGCGCCTGGCGGCGGTGGAGGCCCGCTGGGAGGCCGAGATCGCGCTGGGCGGGCACGACAACGCCATCGGTCCGCTGCGCGTCCTCGCCGCCGAACACCCGTGGCGCGAGCGGGTCCACGAGCTCCTGATGACCGCGCTGCACCACGCCGGACGGCAGGCGGACGCACTGGAGGTCCACGCGCACGTCCGCCGAGCGCTCGCCGAGGAGCTGGGCATCCGCCCGGGTCCCGGTCTCGACCGGCTCCAGCAGCGGATCCTCACCGACGGATCCGGGCGGCAGGCGGGCGACGCCGCCGGGCCCCACGCTCCGGACCGGTCCTACGGCTCGGCTCAACTGCCTCAGGACACCGCCGACTTCACGGGCCGGAACGAAGAAGTCGACCGGCTGTGCGCCGCACTGCAGAAGGGCCGGATCGTCGCCGTCAGCGCCGTCAGCGGGATGGGCGGCATCGGCAAGACCGCCCTGGCCGTCCGCGTGGCCCAGCACATGCGCCACCGCTTCCCGGACGGGCAGCTCTACGTGGACCTGAGGGGAGCCGACCCCCGGCCCGCCGAGCCCATGGAGGTCCTCGGCCGCTTCCTGCGTGTCCTCGGCGTCCGCGCCGGTCACCTGCCGACGCTGCCCGGGGAGCGGGCCGCCCTCTACCGCTCCCTGCTCGCCACCCGGCAGGTGCTCGTCGTCCTCGACAACGCCCGCGACCCGGCGCAGGTGCGCGACCTGCTGCCCGGCACCCCCGGCAGCGCGGTGCTGCTCACCAGCCGCTCCCGGCTCGTCGGCCTGACCGGGGCCACCCTGGTGGACCTGCGGCCCATGGCGCGGTCGGAGTCCCTGGAGCTGCTGACCCGGATCATCGGCGAACAGAGCGTGGCCGCCGAGCCTGAGGCCGCCGCCGAGGTGCTCGACGCCTGCGGCCATCTGCCGCTCGCCATCCGCATCGTGGCCTCCCGCCTGGTCGCCCGGCCCGACCACACACTCGCGGAGACCGCCGCGCTCCTCGCGGACGAGCGGCGCCGCCTCGGCGAGTTCAGGACGGAGGACACCGCCGTGGAGACGACCTTCCGGCTCGGCATGGAACTCCTCGACGCCGAGCACGTCCGCGCCTTCCGCCTCCTCGCCCTGCCCGAGATACCCGAACTGAGCGTGCCCGTCGCTGCGGCGCTGCTCGCCCGGCCGGAGCGGGAGGCGGAGGAGCTGTGCGAGTCACTGGTCGACCTGAGCCTGCTCGAGTCGGTCGCCCCCGGCCGCTACCGCTACCACGACCTGCTCCGGCTCTTCGCACGTCAGACCGCACGCGCCGAACTGCCGGACCACGAGCGCACCGCCGCACTCACCCGCCTGCTTGAGTTCTGCCTCGCCACCGCCCTCGGCGCCCATCGGGCCTCGCTGCCCGACGACGTGTTCCCCGGGCACGTAGCCCCGCTGCGCTGCGAGGGCCGGGACTTCACGGGCCCGCAGGAGGCCGCCGCCTGGCTGCTCGACGCGCAGACGTCGCTCCTGGGGCTCATCGAGCAGGCGGCGGGCGACGCCGCCCTGTCGCTGACCGTCTGCGCGGACCTGCTCCTTGCCGCGGACCCGCTCGGCCGCCTCGGCGCACAGCCCTACGGCATCGAACGCGCCGCCCGGACCCTGGCCGAGGCCGCGCGCGCCGCCGGTCACCGCACCGCGGAAGCACGCGCCCTGTACATGCTGGGCAGCTCCGTGCAGCACCGCTTCGCCATGCGCCTCGGCGCCCCCTCCCTGGACCGGGCCATCGAGCTGTGCCGGGAGACCGGGGACCGGACGCTGCTCGCCCACGTCCTGATCACACGGGGCGGCGGCGCCCTCGCCCTGCGCGACTTCACCGCCGCGCACGCCCTGCTGGACGAGGCGCTGACCCACGGCAGGGCCCTGGCCAGCCGCGGCATCGAGGCGTACGCGCTCGGCTTCCTCGGCCTGGCCCTGCTGGCCACCGGCCGGGCCGAGGAGGGCCTTGCGCACTGCCGCGAGGCCGTCGCCGTCACCTGGGCGACCGGGGACGTCGCGGGCCGGGCCAACGCGCTGCACAACCTCGGCCAGGTCTGCCTGCGGACCGGGCGGACGTCCGAGGCCTTCGACAGCCTGCACGAGAGCCTGCGCCTGTGGCGCGAGACGGGCTCCCGCTTCCGCGAGGGCCTCCTGCTCGGCGCGATCGCCCAGGCCCACAACCTTTCGGGGCGGCCCGCGGAGGCCGCCGAACACGCCGCGCGGGCACGGGACATCGCCGAGGCGCGCGGCGACGCGGGCATCCTCGCCCGCGCCCTCGCCCAGCTCGGCCACGCCCACCGCGCCCAGGGCGACACCGACCGGGCCCGGGAGCACTACCGCCGCGCGCAGAGCGTCTTCCACGAACTCGGCCTGCCCGACGCGGACGACATCGCGCACCACCTCGGAGAGCTCTGAGACACGGCGATCGACGACAGCGGCCGAGCCCCGGCTGAGGGGGGCGACCGCGACCTGTCATGTGCAGCCCAAGGGAGAGCTGGAGCACCCCTTGGGGGTCACCGGGCCCGCGGCTTCCACCCCGGCGCGCGGAGCCGACCCCGTGTGGGCCACCGCACCCGCGACGCCCACCGCCAAGACCGCCGCGACACCGGCCGCCACCACAACTATTCGCCTGAGCACCATGTCCTCCAAGAACACGAACGGAACGGAACATCGACTCCCAGTAGGTCGGCCACCGGTCGACAACCGATCAACTCGCGATGAACGCGCTGGTCCGCCGGGCCGGGCAACTCGCCGATCAGAGAAGGGACTTGGGGGACCGGCTGACCCGGCTCGTGGAACACCACGCCCCCGGCGGCTGCTCGCGGGATCAAGGATCAGCCGGGACAGGTGACCTGGTAGGGCAGGCCCTCCGTGGCTCGTTGCCACTCGTCCCGGTTGAGCCCGCGGTGCACGAAGCCGCAGGCGCGGGTGCTGGGGTCGGTGACCGACTGGATGATTTCCGTTACGTCCCAGAGGAGCCCGCCCTTTTGGCGGCCGTACTCGTAGTCGAGGGTGGCGAGCGTTCCGGAAGCCGGGGACAGGGCCAGGCGGTCGAAGGGGTTGCCGGACGGTCCGGTCACGGTGGTGAGCTGTCGCGGGTTGGTGGGGACGGTGATGTCCCACAGGATCATGGTTCCGTCGTCGGCGGCGGTGGCGAGCAGGCGGCCACGGGCGCCGAAGGCCAGGGTCTGGGGGGAGTCGGAGTGGCCCGCGAGGCTTGCCAGCTGTCGGGGGCGGTGCGGGCGGGAGACGTCGTAGAGGACCGTGGCCTGCCGGTCGCCACGGGCCAGGGCCATGATCTTTCCGTCGGGGGTGAAGGCCGCGGCGGGATTGCTCGCGAAGCTGTTGTCGGCCCCACCGATCTCGGCCCGGCGCCGGGGCTTCGCCGGGGTGCGGATGTCCCACAGGACGGCCGGACCACCTGAGTCCGCGGAGACCAGGGTGCGCCCGTCGGGGCTGAAGACGACGTACTGGTCCAGCCCGCCGGGGAGGTCCGTGGTGTGGCGCGGACGGGTGGGGCGGGTGATGTCCCACAGGCTCATGACGGCGTCGTCGCTGTAAGTGTTGCCGTCGCGGTCGACGGACCCTGTGGTGCTGGTGGCCAGCCTGCGGCCGTCGGGGCTGAAGGCGGCCGAGACGATCCAGCCGTTGCGGCTGGTGAGGGTCGAGGCGTGGTGCGGGCGGGTCGGGTCGCTGAGGTCGTAAAGCCGTACTTTGGTGGATTCGTGGCTGAGCAGGGCCATCCGGCGGCCGTCCTGGGTGAAGACGGCCGTCTCGGGACGGTGGGCGGGGAAGGAGGCGAGGCGGCGGCGTCGGCCCGGATCGGTGAGCTCCCACAGGGTGACGCGCTTGCCGGAGCTGTCCGTGGTGGCCGTCAGGGCGTGGTCGTCGGGCGTGAGCGCGAGGCCGAGGACCGGGATCCCGCGGGCGGCAAGAGCGGATGTGGGATGGGGCAGCACGCGCTCGGCGGCGTCCCAGAGGGCGACCGTGCGGTCGTCGCTGCCGGTGATGACGGTGCGGCCGTCGGAGGTGAAGGCGACCGCGTTGACCGGGCCGGTGTGCCCGTTGAGCACGGCGAGCTGCCGGGGGTTGGCCGGGTCGGTGACGCTCCAGAGCCGGGCGGTGCGGTCGGTGGACGCGGTCGCGAGCGTGCGCCCGTCCGGGCTGAAGGCCAGGCCGTGCACGGGACGGGTGTGGACGCGGACCACGGACAGCTGACGCTGGTTGTCGGTGGTCGTGAGCTGGCGGATGTCCCACAGGACGACCTCGTTGCCGCTGTAGGCGACGGCGAGGGTGCGGCCGTTGGGCGCGATGGCCACCGCGTAGACCTCCTCGGCGCCCCGTCCGGGAGCGAAGCCGAGCTTGCGAGGGCGGTTGCGGTCGCGTACATCCCAGATGTACGGGGACTCGCCCGCACCGTCCACCACGGCGGTGCGGCCATCGGGGGTGAACGCGACGCCGTGGACCTGCCGATAGGTGCCGCCCTCCAGCGTGGCCAGCCTGCGCGGGCGGTCGGGGTCCGCGATGTCCCACAGGATGGCGGAGCGGCCGGCGCCGCCGGTGAGCAGGCTGCGCCGGTCGGGGCTGACGGCAAGGGTTTCGACGGTGCTGGTCGCGCCGGTCAGGGAGGCGAGGCGGCGCGGCCGGGAGACTCGGGACACGTCCCAGAGGATGATCGTGCGGTCCTCGCCGCCGGTGGCGAGAAGGGCGCCGCCGGGCGCGAAGGCGACGGCGCGGACCGGCGCGTGATGGCCGGTCAGGCGGGCGACACGGCGGGGGCGTGTGCGGTTCGTGGTGTCCCACAACAGAGTGGTGCGGTCGGTGCCCGCAGTGGCCACGGTGCGGCCGTCATCGCTGCAGGCGACGGCCTTGACGCGGCCGGTGTGCCCGGTCAGGAGGTCGGGCTCGTGGCGGCGGAGCAGGCTCGTCATGAGGCTGGCGCGGGCGTCGTCGCCGGGGCCCAGCCGCTGGGCCGCGATGCCCAGGCGCAGGGCGGTGTCCGGGGCGGTGTCGCGCAGCGACTCGGCCTGGAACACCAGGCCCCTCGCGGTGGCGGTGCGGTGCTGGGTCCGGGCCTGCTGGCGCTGCTGGGCGGCGTTGTCGAAGAGGATGCCGAGCGTGGCGGCGACCGCCACGAGCGCGCAGAGCAGCACCGCGAGGGCGGTCCGGCGCCGCCGGGCGGCAGCGCGTCGCCGTTGCCCACTGGCCCGTACGAACTCCATGGCCAGCGGGTTGCCGCTGTCCGCCGCCTCGTCGGCGGCCCAGGCCTCGGCGCGGGTGAGACGGCTTCCGGCGTAGAGCAGGGTCGGATCGCGGCTCGCCCGCTCCCAGGCGTGGGCCGCTTCCGTGAGCTGTTGTTCCGTGCGGAGCCTGGCCCTGTTCTCGTCGATCCAGCCGTGCAGTTGGGGCCAGGCGTGCAGCAGCGTCTCGTGGATGATCTCCACGCCGTCCCGCTCCACCGTGATGAGCCGGGTGTCCTCCATGGTGAAGGCCGTGAGGACGGCGGCGGCCCGCTCGGTGTCGGGGACCTCCGCGAACAGTTCGGCGCGGGTGGCCCGGCGCTTGGTCGCCTCGGTGCCCTCGCCGATGTGGACGAGGCGGAGCAGGAGGCCGCGGGCGGCGGCACGGCCCGACTGGTCCAGGCGGGACATCGCGAGCTCGGCGGTGGCGGCGAGGGCGCCGTGGATCCGCCCGGTGTTCTTGTATCCGGTGATGGTGAGGGCGGCGTCGGTGCGCTGCTGCCATGCGGTTTTGAGGGCGTGGGACAGCAGGGGCAGCCGTCCCGCGTCGTAGTGGCCGTGGCCGTGGCCGTGGCCGTGGTCATGGGGCAGGGGCGAGGCGCCCAGGTCGCTGAGGAGTACGTCGACCAGTCCGGATTCGAGGGTGATTCCGGCCCGCGCGGCGGGTTTCTCCACCGCGTCGCGGAGCTCCGCGGTGGACATGGGCCCGACGACGACGGGGTGTTCGCGCAGGGCGGGTACGAGTTCGGGGACGGCCATGCACTCCGCGTAGAAGTCGGCGCGCACGCCCAGGACGACAAGGGCGGCCGGTCCGTGCTCATCGCCGTGGGCCGCGGCGTGCAGTGCCCGTATGAAGGCGTCGCTGGCCTCGGCGCTCTTGCTGAGGGTGAAGACCTCCTCGAACTGGTCGACGACGATGACCACCGGCGTACGACAGCCCTGGCGGCGCAGTTCGGCGGGCAGGCGGAGCGGATCGTCGGCCAGCGTCGTGGCCAGGCGCGCGGCGGGGACTCCGGTGGGCCGGGCCAGGGCCTCGGCGAGCGCGGCCAGTGGGTCGGCGGTCGGGGTGAGCGGGAGCCGCGGCCAGGTGGCGGAGCGGGCGATGCCCAGCTCGCCCCGGCCGACGGCGGGCAGCAGCCCGGCGCGCAGCAGCGACGACTTCCCCGAACCGGAGGCGCCGAGCACGGCCAGCATGCGGCCGTCGTCATGGCTGCGCGCCAGGGCGTCGACGAGGGTCCGGGTGAGCGTCTCCCGGCCGAAGAACCACGGGGAGTCCGCCGTCTCGAAAGCGGCAAGCCCCTTGTAGGGGCACAGGTCCGAGTCGAGGGCACGCGCGGCGCCCGGTGAACTGCTGCCCAGGGTGGGCTGGTTCACCGGGACGGGCCGGTAGGCGGGGTTGGCTGCGACGACGAGTTCGCCCGTACGGCCTTCGCTGAGGTGCCGAGGGCGCGGGAAACCGGCGGCGGGCAACGTCTGCTGGAGGCGGCGGAAGACGTGGTCGAGGGTGAACTCGGCCGGACCGTCCGGGTCGCCGTCGGTCAGCAGGTGCAGGAGAGCGCCGCTGAAGGCCGTGTGCCGCTCGCCTTCGAGGGCAAGGGCGAGTTCGTCGCGTCCGGCCGACGCGAGGACGTACGCGCCGGAGATCCCGGCCAGCGGCATGATCTCGTCCATGCCGTTCAGGCCTGCCGTCGCCCGGCCGGAGAAGCAGCAGTCGAGGAGGACCACGAGGCGCCGGCGCGGTCCCGCGTTCAGGTACTGCTGGAGGTAGTGCCGCACGGTGGCGTAGGGCAGGGCAGTGTGGTGCAGCCGGGTGGGGCCCGGGTCGGTCGAGCGGGCCGCGAGGTGGAGGGCGCCTTCGTCGCTCAGCAGGCCGTGGCCGACGTAGTGGACCACGAGCAGGCCGACGGCGCGCTCGGCTGCGGCCGCGACGGCGTCGCCCATGTCCAGGGGCGTCGCCGGGTCCAGCGCGACGTGCACCGCCGTCGCGGGGATGCCGCAGCGTTCTCCGTAGGCCTGAGCGAGATCGGAGAGGGTGGCGGCGACGGCCGGTACGTCGGGAAGCGCGGAGCCCGGCGCGTGGCGGCCGGTGCCCAGCAGCAGCACTCGGGCGCCGGGAATGTCGCTCCAGCGGGGCGTGCCGTCACTCGCCGGGCGGCGGTCCCCCGCCATCGGGGTTCCCTCCTGGTTCCTCGGCGGCGCGGGAGAGTTCGGCGACGACCGTGCGCACGGCGGCGGCGTCGAGGCGCCGCACCCGCTCGGCCGTCACCTCGACCTCCGTGCCGTCCGGGCGGCGCAGTGTGACGGTGGTGTCGGAGGTGCGGTGCCGGATCCATGCCACCACCACTGTGGCGAGGGCGGTGACGGTGCTGGTGGCCAGGACGTTGACGACCAGGGCTTCGAGGGCGGTGCCGAGCGAGCCGGGCGGCGGCTCGGCGGCCACGCTGCGGATCTCGCCCCGGAGTTCCTCGACATCGGTCAGTCTGCGGCGCAGCTCCCGCAGATCGTCATCGCGCGCCGCTCCCGGCGCGATGATGCGGATCTCCACCCGTGCCCCCCGACGATACGGCTTGAAGTCGACTGAACACGCAGTGTATTAGGGGGAGTTGGGTGTTGGTACGGGTTCGTGGGAGTCGACCGCGCCGGGTCCACAGCGTGCGCAACACCGCGCCGGATCCCGGGCGACCGGACCCGCCCCCCTCGCCTCTTCCATCGCACTGCGCCAGGCCGTCCAGGGCTGGTGTGGGGAAGCGGCTCCGGTGTGGCATCCGGCTTGAGCACCGCCTCGTTCCAGATCGGCGGCGCTTCGGGGGGCTGTGGCCTTGTCGGCCGCGGCTTCCCGCGTGACCGCGAATGACCAGCCTCGGGCCACCGGCCGCCTTCCTCGCCTGCGTCGCCCTCGCGGCAACAGCGGCGTGCTGCGCCTGCGTCCTGCTGCGCCGCCCGCGCCCTCTGCCGACGTGTACGCCGTCGAGCTGACCCAGACCTCCATGTCCTCGTCCCGCGCATTCACGGCGAGGTCGCCACCGTGGCGAAGACCCCCTCCAGCCGCCGGACCACGTAGAAAAAGAGCGGTATGGCCAAGTACCGGAGCATGCGTATCTACTACCCCGTCTCCGTCCGGGACGTACCGGTCTCCACGCTGTCCCTGTACGACGACCCCGCGAAGAACGACCTTCACCTTCGCCTGACGGTCAACTGGTGGCACGGCAGCGGATACCGCTCACGCAACCGATGAGTTCCGCCCCGCCGCGTCGTCTGCACAGGGGAACCCGCACCCGCGGGAGGCCTCCGACGAGATGACAAGGAGCGTGCACACCGTGGACCAGGAGTACGTGAGTGCCACCCTGACCGTCGCAGCACCCGCCGCCGAGGTGTTCGCGGTACTGGCGGACCCGACGACCCATTCTGCGATCGACGGCACCGGCTGGGTCCAGGAGTCCGTCGACCGGGCGCCGCTCACCGAAGTGGGGCAGATCTTCCGGATGGACATGTACCACCCCAACCACCCGAAGGGTGACTACCAGGTGGCCAACAAGGTCCAGGCCCTCGACCCGCCGCGCACCATCAGCTGGCTGACGGGGTCGGAGAAGGAGGACGGCCGACTGGAGTTCGGCGGCTGGTTCTGGCGTTACGACCTTGCGCCACTCGGCCCGTCCGAGACCGAGGTCACGCTCACCTACGACTGGTCGGCGGTGCCGCAGTCCGTCCGGGAGCACATCCAGTTCCCGCCGTTCGGCCCTGAGCATCTGTCCAACTCGCTGGAGCACCTGGCCGGGTTGGGCGGCCAGGGTCACTGGTGACGCAGCCCCCGTGACTAGGATCGACGGCATGGCAACGCGACTTGTGCAGATCACGATGAAGGCCCAGGACGACGCGGCGCTCGGCCGGTTCTGGGCGGAGGCGCTCGGCTGGGGTACCTCCGTCGAGGCACCCGGCGTGACCAACATCGAACCGGAGGGCCTCACCTACCCCGACCCCTCCGTCCTCTACGTCGACGTCCTGCGTGTCCCGGACCCCAAGACGGTGAAGAACCGCGTGCACGTCGACCTTGCCACCACCTCCGAGACTCACCAGGCGGAGTTGGTCGCGCGCCTCAAGGATCTGGGCGCGACGCCTGTCGACGTAGGTCAGGGTGATGTCCCGTGGACGGTCCTCGCCGACCCGGAGGGCAACGAGTTCTGCGTGCTGGAGCCTCGGGAGATCTACCGGGACACCGGGCCGGTGGCCGCGGTGGTGGTCGACAGCGTGGACCCGCGGGCCATGGCCCGGTTCTGGGGCGAGGCGATGGACTGGACCCTGCACGAGGTGACCGACGATCGCGCGGTGCTGCGCTCCGCCAAGGGGGTCGGCCCGTACCTCGAGTTCCTCCGCACGCCCGGCACGAAGACGGTGTGGAACCGCGTCCATTTCGACCTCCGGCCGTACGCCGGTGACGACCAGGCGGCGGAAGTGGCTCGGCTGAAGGCTCTGGGCGCGACGCCTGTCGACGTGGGTCAGGGTGATGTCCCGTGGACGGTCCTCGCCGACCCGGAGGGCAATGAGTTCTG